>NZ_BAABCY010000040.1:0-88500 GCF_039539345.1 Snuella lapsa
AGAGTAAAAAGAGGGACTTTAGTCCCTCGTGTAACAAACCTATGGACTTTCAGTCCATAGTGGTTTAGTCTTTTTGGAAAGTAGGGAAGCTGTTTGGAACTCCCCTTTCTTTCGCTTCGTGAAATTCATTCCCCTCTTTGGGAAAAGAGGGGAGCTTTAAAAAAAAGAGAATTCGTGGTTGTGCGTGTGCTGCTTTTACTATTTTTAACCACTAATACCACATAGAAAAGAAAAGCAAATGATTAAAAGAATACAATAGACTGATGTTGTTTGAGTTTTTAAAATATTTACAACCTACGCATTATTTTGGTTTACCAAGTGCAGGGCATAAGATGGTTTATCCCGATCCGGGGAGTTTGCCAAAAGCGATCTTAAATCAGTTAGAGCGCGATTTGGGTTTTGTGGATGATCGGTCTGTCCAATACGATTTGGCCTGGCAAGCCATCCATAAAGGTTATATTGGTAATGTAAATGCTTTAAGTGGTATAGAAAAGGTATCGGTGCAGGATGAATACCGTTTTATTAGAAAGTATTTTAATAGGGTTTGGGTAGCTTATGTGCTATTACTGCGTATTTTTAGTTTTAAGAACCCAATAAAGGAACTAAGCGCATGGATGGCAACCCGACATGTAAAACGCAGTGCCTATTTAAAGCAGCCTTTGCATTACCCGGATTGGGAGGGGGTTGCATCGAAGTTGCTGGAGTCTAACCCCATGGTTAGTGTTATTATTCCAACGCTTAACCGATATGATTATTTAAAAGATGTGCTGACAGATTTAGAGCAACAGGATTATAAAAACTTTGAAGTGATTGTGGTGGATCAATCGGAGCCTTATGACGTTGCTTTTTACAAGGCTTTTAAACTGAACTTAATGGTGAGTTACCAAAAGGAAAAGGCACTGTGGTTAGCTCGTAACACCGCCATTAAACAAGCACAAGGTGATTATTTATTGTTTTTTGATGATGATAGCCGGGTAGGAACGGACTGGATTAGGATGCATTTAAAATGTTTGGATTTTTTTAAAGCTGAGGTTTCCTCCGGGGTATCTATTTCTAAAGTGGGGGCAGAGGTGCCGGCGCATTATCGGTTTTTTAAGGTAAGCGATCAGTTGGATACGGGTAATGCCCTGGTAAAAAGAAAGGTGTTTGAACGTGTTGGATTGTTTGACCGTCAGTTTGAAAGGCAACGTATGGGGGATGGTGAGTTTGGTTTGCGTGTGTATTTGATCGGTTTTTTAAACGTGTCCAATCCTTACGCCAAGCGATTGCATTTAAAGGTAGATCGTGGTGGTTTGCGGGATATGGGTAGTTGGGATGCTTTTAGGACTAAGGCCTGGTTTGCGCCGCGTCCCATACCTAGTGTGCTGTATTTTTTTAGACGTTATTTTGGGAAAACACGATCCTGTTACGCTTTAATGCGTAGTGTGCCATTTTCTATCATGCCATACCGTTTTAAAAAGAATAAACCGATGTTGGTGTTGGGAGCCTTGGTGTCGGTATTTATTTTCCCTTTGGTAGTATTTCAGGTCTGTAAGTCCTGGTACTTATCGGGGAAAAAATTGAAGGCGGGACCACTAATCGAAAGCCTGTAATGCATTTGAAAGCTAAACATATTGTTTTGGTGTGTTCGGAGTTTCCTCCGCAGCCAGGCGGTATTGGTACGCATGCGCATCAGGTGGCACACCATTTGTACCAATCTGGATATGGGGTAACTGTTATTACGGATATGCGATCGAAGTCTGGGGAGATAGAACGGGATTTTGATGCTGGTTTGGCATTTAAAGTTAAACGGGTTAAGTGGCGAAGTTGGCGTATATTTATGTATTTAGAACGTTTGTTAACCGTTTTTAAGCATGTTAAAGGGGCAGAGGTGGTGTTAGCTTCTGGTAAGTTCTCCTTGTGGAGCGTAGGGTTTTTTAGTTTGCTTTTTAATAATAAATACATTGCTGTAGTACACGGTACAGAGGTTAACTATAAACCTATTTTATTGAAGCAATCCGTTACTATGGCCTTGGGTCGTTTTAATGAGGTAATAGCCGTATCGCATTTTACCAAGGAACTTATTTCCAAGCTTGGGATCGATCGTGTTACTGTGATCCCTAATGGTTACGATCCCAATGTGTGGCAACCTAAGGCAGCACGCGCCATAAGTTTGGTTGGTAGTCCTAAATTAATTACTGTGGGACGGGTTTCGGAACGTAAAGGGCAATTGGAAGTGATAAAGAGTTTGCCGACATTATTGGTGTTCTATCCTAATATACATTACCACTGTATAGGGCTAGCAGATGCGAATACTGATTGTTTGTATATGGCCAAACAGTTAGGTGTTATGGAACATGTAACATTTCATGGCGTTTTGGACATGGCGGTTTTGCCTGCTTATGTGGCTGATAGTGATATATTTGTAATGCTGAGTTCGGAAACAGATCAAGGTGATGTGGAAGGTTTTGGTATTGCCGTTATTGAAGCCAATGCCATGGGGATACCAGCTATTGGAGCTAGAGGAAGCGGTGTTGAGGATGCTATTAATGATGGTGTTTCTGGGTTGCTAGTGCCTACAAAGGATGCGACAGCTTTGAAGAGGGCGGTCGATGATATATTGCAGCATAAAGATCGGTTTGGGACTGGTGCTTTGGATTGGGCTGAGCAACATCAATGGAGCCATGTTATTAGGCGGTATGTTGATGTTGTGGAAGCAGAAAGTTAAAAGTTAAAAGTGAAAAGTTATAAGGTTTTTGCGTCTTTTATCTAGTGTCTAGTGTCTTTTATCTAGTGTCTTGGGTATTAATAATAGTCAACAGTCAATAGTCAATAATCAATAATCAATAATCAATCAGAAGAGATGCTTCGTTTCATTGCATTTTGCTCTGCATGACAGGGAGGTGTCAATCATAAGGAGGCAATGTCCGACTGAAGAATCTGTTGTTGGGAAGGGCAAAGTTGAAGGTGTTAGGTGATGGGTCTTAGGTTTTGGGTAATGGGGGTAATAATAGTCAATAATCAATCGTCAATCAGAAGAGATGCTTCACTTCGTTACGCTCTGCATGACAGGGAGGTGTCGTCATTCAGAAGGAGGCAGTGGTCGACTGAAGAATCTGTTGTTGGGAAGGGTAAAGTTGAAGGTGTTAGGTGATGGGGCTAAGGTTTTGGGTAATAGGTATTAATAATAGTCAACAGTCAATAGTCAATAGTCAATAGTCAATAGTCAATAGTCAATCAGAAGAGATACTTCACTTCGTTACGTTCTGCCTGACAGGGAGGTGTCGTCATTCAGAAGGAGGCAGTGGCCGACTGAAGAATCTGTTGTTGGGAAGGGCAAAGTTGAAGGTGTTAGGTGATGGGTCTTAGGTTTTGGGTAATGGGGATTAATAATAGTCAATAGACAATAGTCAATAGTCAATAGTCAATTAGAAGAGATACTTCACTTCGTTACGTTCTGATGACAGGATGCGTGATATATAAGTTTAAAAATAATTTTTAAGTTTAAATAAAAATAGCACCTTTGTTCTAATTCAAAGACAATAGATGAAGTTGGCGATTATTTCACATACAGAGCATTATACAACCGATACTGGGGTTTTAGTAGGTTGGGGGGCGACGGTGAATGAGATCAATCATTTGTTGGAGGTATTCGATACCATTTACCATATTGCTATGCATTACGATACTCCTGCTCCATTGAGTGCATTGCCCTATGTTTCTGATAAAATCGTTTTTGTGCCTGTTCCGGCTACAGGAGGGCGTACTATAGGGAGTAAGCTTCATACTTTGTTTAAGGCACCGACAGTAGTAAAAACACTTAGTAGGGTACTGAAGGAAGTGGATTGTTTTCAGTTACGTACTCCAACAGGAATAGGGGTTTATTTGGTTCCTTATTTAAGTTGGTTTGTAAAAAAACCGGGTTGGTATAAGTATGCGGGTAACTGGAACGAAAAGCATCCGCCCCTGGGGTATGCTTTACAGCGTTGGATGTTGAAGTTACAAGGAAGGAAAGTCACTATTAATGGTAAATGGCCCCATCAGCCCAATAACCATATGAGTTTTGAAAACCCTTGTTTAACTATGGATGATATAACCATTGGAAAAAAAATAAGGGCACAAAAAACCTATGCGGATAGCCTGAACTTTTGCTTTGTGGGACGTTTGGAAAAAGAGAAAGGTGTTGAGCGGATCCTTAATGCATTTAATGGTTTGTCGAAGGCCGATAGTTTGCGGGTGGGAACTGTACATTTGGTTGGTGAAGGGGTTGATATGCCATATTTTAAAGCTTTGGCTGCCCAGAGTTCAATTAATTACCTGTTCCATGGTGCACTGCCAAGAGCAGATGTATTTGAAATATATAAAGCTTGTGAGGTCTTTGTGTTACCCACAACGGCTTCGGAGGGATTTCCAAAAGTGATTGCTGAAGCCATGAACTTTGGGTGTTTGCCAATTGTGTCTGAGCTATCTGCAATTGGTCATTATATTAAAAATGAAGAAAACGGGTTTTTGTTGGATACGGTTACAACAGAGCACCTTATCGAGAAATTGCAGCGGGTTTTACATTTGAGACCTCCGATCTACAAAAAAATGCTGGGTACTTTTGATGCTGTGGTTTTGAAGTTCACGTATACCTATTATAACGAACACATTAAAAAGTTACTGTCGCTTTGAGTCCACGCGTACGGACATACCATGATTATTATATCCCCTTAGTGTTGGCGCATATAGGTATAGGGATTATGCTTTATGTTTATAAACCGTTATCGAAAATTTATTTTTTTGTTCTGTTGGGCTATTTTATGATTCGTATTGTTTTGTCTCCAGGTTTTAAAAAGGCTCAGCAGGTATTTTTAGCTTGTGCTTATTTTGCGGGTGCTGAAGTGTTGTTTCGTATGACCGACGGTGCTATTGCTTATGAGGCTTCCAAATACCTAGTTATTTTGTTTATGCTGCTAGGTATGTTTTTTAAAGGGATTAACGGTAAAGGTTATCCTTACTTTCTATATTTAATCTTATTGGTGCCGTCTATATTGATGGCATCAACTACTTTAAGTTTTTTTGCCAATTTTAGGACGAATATTGCTTTTGTATTAAGTGGTCCTGTGTGTTTGGGCATAGCTGCTTTATTTTGTTATGATCGAAAGGTGACTAATAAGCAATTATTGGATATTGTCATGTATGTGTCATTGCCTATTATAAGTATGACTGTCTATTTGTTTTTGTATAATCCGAGTATTAAGGACACTTTATCGGGTACTGCATCAAACGGTGCTATGTCTGGAGGTTTTGGACCAAATCAGGTGTCGACAGCTTTAGGGTTGGGGATGTTTGCTATGGTGGTGCGTTTGTTTATGAAGTCTCCAACATTGTTTTTAAGAGTACTAAATATAGTAGTCCTGGGGGGAATGACCTTTCGGGCTATTGTAACCTTTAGTCGGGGAGGGGTGGTTGCAGCCGTTATTGTAATTGCCGCTTTTTTAGGTAGTTTGTTTTACAGATCGTCGTATAGAATGAAAAACCAGATCTTGGTTTCTTTTGTTTTAATGTGTATTACTATTGCCATTACCTGGATGATAAGCTCGGATCAAACGATGGGGTTGATTGATAAACGCTATGCTAATGAAAATGCACAAGGGATAAAGAAGAAGGATATTACTACTGGACGTATCGATTTGTTTAAGGAGGAAATAGATGGCTTTTTAGGTAGTCCGTTTTTGGGTATAGGAGCCAGTCGGGTTAAGGATATTCGAGTTGAAAACAGTGGAACTTCTTTGCCCTCGCATAATGAGATAGGGCGTCTATTGTCCGAGCATGGCCTTTTGGGAATTGTTATCATTATGATTTTAATAATCAAACCCATGGGTTATAGAACAAGTAATAAGCGCAATTACTTTTTTTATGCTTTTTTGGCCTTTTGGTTTGCTACCATTAATCATTCGGGTATGCGTATTGCTGCTCCTGGTCTTTTATATGCTTTTGCCCTACTAAATGTGGTGCCAGAGGCGTATTATAGAAAATCATTAAAAAAAGCAGTAAAAAAACCTTAAGTTTTGGTAAGCAAATAAAAAAGAATATAATAACTTTATTTTAAAACGATTGATTTTCAGTTTGTTGGCTGGTTTAGTTGTGCAAACTATGTCATTCTGACGAAGTATGAGGAAGAATCTCATCATTATGAGATTTCTCATTTCGACTTCGCTCAGTGCAGGCTTAGTTCGTTTTTTTTTCTTAAATTTAAAGACACCCTACAGAAAGCTATGTTGAAACTGATACAAAAAATGCGTTGGATCGTTAAACGGCATCCCTATTTGTATTATACAAGGTTTAAATTATTGTCGAAAAAGGCAGCAGCAGACGAAGCTTGGGATTACAGTTACAATACCATTAATCAAAGAGAAAGTCTACCATCCTATTTCCAAACCATTAATTTAAAGATATTTGAAGATACTCCGTTTTTGAGTGATTTTGATAAGACATTGCATCTTGCAAAGTGGTTGCGCATGCATATTAAAGGCGGGTCGGGGCTTAGTTTGTCTTCCGAAAAAGCACTAAAAAAGATGCTTGAGGGTGAAGGAGGCGTGTGTAGTGATATTGCCCAGGTATTTAATAACTTTTGTGTGTTAAACGATATTCGGGTACGAGAATGGGGTATCACGTCGTTACCGTACAAGAACAAGTTTGGAGGACATGCAGTCAACGAATTTTATTCAGACCGACATAATAAATGGGTGTTAATAGATGTCGCTAAATCTTTAATGTTTTATGAGGGTGATTCAGAAGAACCCTTGTCGGTTTTGGAGCTGTTTGAAAATAATAAACAAAAGAAACGGATTGTTTTCAGATCGTTCTTAAACTCAAACCCCATAGATTATACGTTAATTAAAGATTATTATTTAAATACTGAACGGATGCCATTTTTAATATGTAATTACTGTAATAACACGTATGATTGGTATTTGGATAAATTTCAACCCTACCTTCCTATTTTTGTCATTCATTTTTGGCTATATCTGGCAAAGAAAAGTTATTATTATTTGTTTCCTTTGCAGCGTTATAAAAATAAGCTTGCGTAAATTCGCTTGAACCCGACACCCGACACCTAATTCTATGATACATATCCTTTATGTAGGAAATAAGTTGGCAAGCAAAACACGAAATGCATCTGGTATAGATCATTTGGGACCTCTATTGGAAGCTGAAGGCTATAAGGTTTATTATGCTTCTTCCAAATTAAATAAATTAGTGCGATTACTGGATATGCTTTGGGCTTGCTGGTGCTATAGGCGTAAAGTCCATTTGGTGTTGATAGATACTTATAGTACGTTGAATTTTTGGTATGCGGTATGTGTGTCGCAATTATGCAGGTTGCTTAAACTAAAATATGTACCTATACTTCATGGCGGTAACTTACCAAAGCGTTTGGAGACCAATCCTTACTTAAGCCGCTTGCTATTTGGTTATGCTTATAAGAATATTGCTCCCTCCGTTTATTTAAAAAAAACTTTTGAGGTGCATGGTTATACTAATTTGGAACATATTCCTAATGTGTTGTCGCTTGCAATGTATCCTTTTAAAGCAAGGCACTTTGAGCGTATTAATATGTTATGGGTGCGCTCTTTTGCTAAAATATACCACCCGGAGTTAGCAGTTAGGATATTGAAAAACATACAGGAACGAGGGGGGGGGGTATCACTGTGTATGGTTGGGCCTGATAGTGGTGATGGGAGTTTGCAGGCAACACAAACTTTAGCAGAAACGCTTGGTGTAAATGTGAATATTACAGGTAAACTGACCAAGGAAGCGTGGGGCGCTCTGTCTGAGAATTATAATGTGTTTATTAATACATCCAATTTTGATAATATGCCTGTTAGTGTTATGGAGGCTATGGCTTTAGGACTTCCTGTGGTTTCTACCAATATAGGTGGTATGCCATTTTTAATAGATCATAAGGTTAACGGCATTTTAGTACCACCCAATAATGAGGAAGCGTTTGCCGATGCATTACTGGATATTTGCTCCAGACCCCAAAAAGCTTTACGAATGGCCGAGAAAGCCCGTATGACTGTTGAAGCTTTGGATTGGGAGCAGGTAAAGCTACAGTGGTATAATGTTTTAAAGTAAACGTGTTTGCGTGATTTTTACTCCGTAATTCAAAAATGGTTTGTTATTAGTTTATGGTTAATGGTGCTTTTTTATAATTGTAGCTATAGTAAATAACTATTAACTTTTAACAAAAAAAAGAGACTGTTTTTGCTTTAATCCAAAAAGTTTAAATGAGTTAGGTAATAATAGGTTCTAATCAAATTAACTTATTATATTTATGTTGCTATTAATCTCATCTTATCATGTCTAACCAAAATATTCATTTTAACATTTCTGAGCGTAAGGTTTTATTGAGGGTGTTCGATATTTTATGTATTCTTGGTGTGCTCTACTTAGTTGGAAATCTATTTGCGTTCGATTACTTTATTATTACCAGAGCCAGTTGGACCTGGGTGTTGGTATTGGTGCTGTACATTTCTATTTTTGGTACGGTGTTCGAATTGTACGATCTCCAAAAATCCAGTAAGCTGGAAAGGGTATCGGCAAATATTGTTTTAACTGTATCTGTTACTGTATTGTTTTACTTTTTAACACCTTTTTATACGCCTTTTTTGCCAGATAACAGACTGCAGATACTTTATTTTTATTTTGCCATTCTGTTTGCTTTATTTTTTTGGCGCTTGTTGTACTTGGTTTTTATTGTGTCTCCTCGATTTTATAAGAAAGTCTTGTTGGTAGGTGAAATTTCTAATATGGAAGCTATTATCCATGCCTTTAATGTGGCGGATCCAAATTATAAAATTGTGGGATTTGTTAATTGTGAAATGGAACGGAGCGATGGTGTTAAGTTTTTAGGGGTAAAGGAGTATAGTCCCTATGAAATTGACAGCGTTGTTAAGGAAGAAAATATCTCGGAGATTGTAGTGGCTAGTTATAATTCAGAAACTATAACTCCTAGTATTTACCGCATTTTGATATCGCTTTTAGAAACGGGTTTTCCCATACGCGAGTATACGCAAGTATATGAGGATATGACATATAGGGTGCCCGTACAGTTTGTTGGTAAAGATTTTTATAAGTACTTCCCGTTTAGTAGAAGTAACCAGAATAAGCTGTATTTGTTCTTTCATCGCTTTTTTGATATTGTTATATCCTTAATAGGGTCTGTGTTTACAATAGCTTTGGTTCCGCTTATCTTTTTGGGTAATCTCATAGCCAATCGGGGGTCACTTTTATATACACAGGTGCGTGTTGGTAAAAATGGGGAAACCTTTAAAATTATCAAGTTTAGAACGATGATCGAGAATGCAGAGCCTTCTGGAGCGGTTTGGGCAATGAAGAATGACCGAAGGATAACCATGTTTGGTAAGTTTTTAAGGAACTCCAGAATTGACGAATTGCCCCAGTTTTTTAATATCTTAAAGGGGGATATGAGCTTAATTGGCCCGCGACCAGAACGCCCTTATTTTGTAAAAGAACTATCGCAACTATTGCCTTTTTATGAAACGCGCCATATTGTGAAGCCTGGTGCTACAGGTTGGGCGCAAGTGAATACCAGATATGGATCGTCTGTAGATGACAGTTTACTTAAATTGCAATACGATTTGTATTATATAAAACACAGGAGCTTTTTTCTGGATATAAACATTCTTATAAAAACCATTACTACCATGATCTTTTTTAGGGGGCAATAGGGAAATTAAAAGCTAAAAGTTAAAAGTGAAAAACTAAAAGTTAAAAGTTTGGGTTTTGGAGCGAATGCTTTAATTGAAGTGATTTTCAGTCAACAAATAATAATCAACAGACAATAATCATTCGTAAATTAGAAGTTGGGAGTAGTGTTCAATACCCAGTTTTCGGTAATCAGTGACCAGTAATAGGTGTGGCGTGTTTCGTGTGCGGTTTTGAAAGTGTTAGAAAGGGTTTACTATTAGTTAACAATTTACTTAAATAATACGGGAGGATTGATTGGGTTTAATTTTATAGTTTATTTTAACCAACAACCAAACAGCTATTTATAATAATGAACCAAAAACACATATCTAATCATTAGGGCGATTAGGAGCGGTATTAGTCCAATGGCAAAAACCTGGACACCTACAATCCAGTGTATGGTTAACAAGCATAGGAGTATAATTAAAAACTTTAAATATTTTATAAACCAAGTGCTTGCCTGCTTTTTTAAAAGTTGTGGGATTACCAGTAAGTTAAGTGCAAAGGCCCAAAGTAGGTTGTAATTTTGGTGTGTTCCGGTATGGTCGGTTGCAAACCAAAGTAGTAGTATAAAAACACCAATAATGCCTGTAAGGGCAAATAGTGTAACATTTAACCAAACACGGGGCTTGTTGGCTCTATAGTCTTTATAGGTAAGCCAAATGATGAGTAGCGCGAGTATACCAAAAATAAATAAAGGGCTCGTGAAAAAAGCATTGGATTGTAACGCAGGTTTTTGCTTATATAAAACATGGCTTTCTTTTACTAAAGGTTTGCCACTATCCTTAATGGTTGCATTTTGGAAGAATTTATAAATGTTCTCTGGTAAAAACATATGGTCTTCTGACTGCGCTTTTTTGTCGATTACAGAGCCTAAGGCTATGTCGATTCCCAGACTCCCCCAGGAATTTTTGTTGAGGTTGTTTTGAATTAAAGTTCTAAAACTAGCTTCTTTAAAATCTTTTGGAGTATTAAGCTCAACGCTATTGTTTGTGGCTATATTGATAACATCCTTGATCTTTGTAGCGCAGTTGTCATAGAAGAAATCATATAGGTAGTTTCTGTTTTCGGGTTTATTGTTTTCTAATAAATAATTGTAAAGAGTCTGCTTTTCCTTTTGCGATAAATTTAAAACCTGCTCTTTAATGCCTCTATTGTAATAACTGTAAAGTCTAAGGAAATCGTAAAAAGCACTGTCTCCTATAGAATAATTTAACTTGCCTTTGGCAAAGTTTAAATAGAAATTTGGGGCTTCAAAATCGAAGCGGCCATAATCGAAGGTTTGATCGATGTTAAAAGTAGGATCTTTAACCCGAAAGGCATTGTGTCCAAATGCATCATTTAAAGAGGGACCAGGGGCAACCGTTAACACGCTAATTTGGGCTTTTGGGGACAGTTTAATTTGTTGCGCATTTAGTAGGTTAAACATGCAAAGTAATAGGATGGGGAAAAGCTTTTTAAACATGGTCCTGTAAGATTATCTAAAGATACTGAAATCGAGTTTTAAAGAAAATACATTGGAGTATAAAGCTACGCTTTGGTCTCCAATATCGGTAAAGGCATAATCTATTTGAATGCCTTTGTAATTAAAGCCTACACCAAAACTGGGCTGAAAGCTGAGTTGCTCTGAATTTCCTATTTGCTCTTCGTACTGAAAGTTTCCCATGCCGGCTCTTAAGTATATCATGTCTATGTACCCAAATTCAAGGCCCAATGCTGGATTGATACTCGCAAATGAAGAAGAGATAACGTCATTATTTTCTTCGAACCGTACATTTAAGTTAATAGCGGTTAGTAGTGTGTAATCGTAGTGGAAGGTAAAGTATTTTGAAATACCTATTTGTAGTTTGGGAATGGTAATTTCGGTGGTTTCTGGAAGTTCTTGGTTTTGACCTTCTATGGCATTCTGTACTTTGGCAAATTCTTCTTTGTCAATGCTCCAAGCATTAAATGTGGTCGTGATATCTCGGGCCATAACACCAAATTTCCAGTCATTATCGGTTTTAAACTGTAAACCAGCATCGAAACCAAACCCCCATGAGGAAGCAAAATCACCAATAATACGCCTTATTACTTTAGCATTAACACCAAAACTAAGACCTTGTACGGGGAGGTCTCTGGCATACGAAAAGGTTAATCCATAATCGGCGGTAGAGAAGAGACTTATTCTGTCGTAATTGATATTGCCTTGGTCGTCTATGAGTTGCGTTGTATTTAAAATGTCGTCTACAGCAAAACGAATAAGTGAGAGTGCTAGACTACTGCGACTGTCCAATGGTTTCGCAAATGCGACATAATCGTAGTTTGCAATGTTTGCAAAATAGCTGGAATGCATCAAGGCCAATTGATTGTCTTCAAGATGCAATAGTCCAGCGGGATTCCAATATCCTGCATTTACATCGTTTGTATGCGCCGTAACAGCACTACTCATCCCTAAAGCAGCTGCATCAACCCCAATATTCATAAACTCATTGGAATATTTACGGGTAGTTTGCGCAAATAGGCTTAGTGAAAGCACGCAAAGCAGTATGGTTAAGTAAGGTCTCAAATATAATTTTTTACAAATATGCACATAATTTATAAGCTATAAACTTGAAATGTTAAGAGTTATTGTTTTATTCTTTGAAAGTTATGAAGTTAGAAGCTGGAAGATAGAAGTTAAAAGTGAAAAGTGAAAAGTTAAAAGTTAGAAGTTAGAAGGGGTCAAGTATGGGTAATGGGTTTTAGGTTTTGAAGTACTGTTGTCTGTCATTCCTGCGTATGCAGGAATCGACTATTAGAGTTAGTGCCTCCAATCCTTGGGAGCATACTTTTGAATCTCAGAAGGTTAGGAATTGTTGTTGGTTTTATTTAAAAACTGGAAATAAGTATTTAATATAGTTTACTATTTTTACAAAACTAAAATTATAAAACACTTTATGAAGCGTTACATTCCTAATGCCCTTACACTGTTAAATTTATTATGCGGGAGTATTGCAGTTGTTTTTGCGGTTACCAATAACTTTACGATTGCGGCGTTGTTTGTATTTACTGGTATCTTTTTTGATTTTTTTGATGGTTTTGCCGCTCGAAAGTTAGGAGTGCAGAGTCCGCTGGGCGTACAATTAGATTCGTTGGCCGATATGGTAACAAGTGGCTTGGTGCCAGGTATTATTATGTATAAATTATTGAGTATTGCTATTGATAGTCCTGAGATTGTAGCTTTGTCTGCCGAGTGGGATAACATGCTACATGGTGATGACTTTAGAGTGTCTGTTGTGCCCTTTTTAGGGTTGTTGATTACTTTGGCCTCAGCTTATAGGCTAGCAAAGTTTAACTTGGATGAGGAGCAGCAAAGTTACTTTAAGGGATTGCCAACACCAGCAAATACCTTGTTGATTATTTCTTTACCACTTATTATGGAGTATCAGAATAATGACGTTATGAATGCTGTTATTTTGAACAGCAGGTTTTTAATAGGGCTGACCTTATTGAGCTGCTATTTATTAAATTCATCTATTAAGCTGTTTGCGCTAAAGTTTAAGGATTGGAGCTTTAAAGCCAATGCATCGCGATATGTGTTTATGGTTTTGTGCGTTGTACTTTTAATTGTTTTGCAATTTGCTGCTATTCCAGCAATTATTCTACTATATATAGGTATGTCTCTTTTGGACACCGTAATGCCCAAATAATTTAGTTTATGTTAGAAAACATTTTTACGTTGTTAATGCTTGTGCTTTTACAAGCAGTTTTAGGATTTGACAACTTGTTGTACATTTCTTTGGAGAGTAAACGTGCTCCTGAGGATAAACAGGCTTATGTTAGAAAAGTGGGTATTTTAATGGCCATAGTCCTACGCATTATTTTACTGTTTGTACTGATTGAACTTATAGGGTATTTCCAAGACCCTGTGTTACAGTTTGCTTTTGAAGGTGTGGCTGAAGGGCAATTTACGATTCATAGTTTTATTGTGCTGGGAGGGGGTATATTTATTATTTATACTGCAATGAAAGAGATTTGGCATATGATTGGGACTAAAGATGTTAGTCATGCCATTGAAGGAGAAAGAAAGTGTTCGGTTAGTAAAGTTATAAGCATGATTGTTGTTATGAATGTTGTGTTTTCTTTTGATTCTATATTAAGTGCCCTAGCGTTGACAGATGTGTTTTGGGTTATGGCAACAGCTATTGTTATTGGTGGTTTGTTAATGATTTGGTTGGCAGATAAGGTATCTGATTTTTTAGCGAAAAATAGAATGTATGAAGTGCTGGGCTTGTTTATTTTGTTTATAGTGGGGATTATGTTGGTTACTGAAGGAGGTGAATTGGCGCATTTAACACTTTTTGGGAACCATGTCGAGCATATGAGCAAAACAACTTTTTACTTTGTGATAGCTATATTGGTCGTTACCGATATCGTACAAAGTCGCTATCAAAAAAAGCTGTTGAAAGAGCAAGAGGAGAAAATGAAGAATTAGCTTTTATCAGGGGTGTTAGAGCTGGAGCTCTTTTTGGGATTACGTTTTGCTTTTTTAAGACTTTCGTTGAGCATCCATTCTATTTGACCATTTGTGCTTCGGAATTCATCTGCTGCCCATTTTTCAATGGCCTTGAGCATGTCTTCATTAATTCGTAAAGCAAAAGCCTTCTTTTTGGCCATAATTAAAAAAGTTTATCTTAAATAGTTTGCTATAACACTATTGGCTTCATGTTTTTTTTGAGTGCCAATGAGTATTTTTTCTCCATTAACAAGTATTAATTGAATTCCTATATTCCCTTTTACGTTTATAGCAATTCCGTTTTTTCTCTTCCAAAGCCAAGTGCCTTTTAATCCCCAGCCACCGTATTCGGACAGGGCATTGTATTTTCTTGTTTTTGCCTGCTTTATGGTTTTCCAAAGTATGGTTTTCCTTTTTAAATGGAAAGGGAAAAATTGATAATGTATGCCGATGTCATCAATTCTGGTTTTTAATTTAAACAGGAATATGATACCAATAGCTATTAAAATTGTACTAATGATGCTGATATATTCAAGGAGCTCTATCTTGTTTTTAAAAAACGCATTGGTAACCATAATGATAGGGAAAATAGCAGAACTGCCTAATAATACAATTAGCCAGTTTTGTGTAAATCGTTGTTCTTCAATAAAAATCCTCATTATTAATGATTTAAGGTGCCAGTGTTTAATACGGGAGATGCGTCTTTATCGCCACAAAGTATAACCATTAGGTTGCTTACCATGGCTGCTTTGCGTTCTTCATCTAAATTTACAATTTCTTTTTTGCTTAGCTCTTCAAGAGCCATTTCGACCATGCTTACCGCGCCTTCAACAATTTTGTGCCTAGCAGCAACAATAGCTGTAGCTTGCTGTCGTTTAAGCATGGCATTTGCTATTTCTTGAGCATAGGCCAGATAGCCAATTCTTGCTTCTAAAACTTCAATGCCCGCAATGGATAACCTCTCGTAGATTTCTTTTTCTAAGGCTTCACTAACTTCATTAACGCTGGAGCGCAGGGTGATATCTTCGTCTAAACCATCGTCTGCAAAGTTATCGTATGGATACATACTTGCCAGTTTTCTAACGGCAGCATCGGTTTGTACCCTTACAAAGTTTTCATAGTTATCAACATCAAAAGCAGCTTTGTAGGTGTCCAGAACACGCCAAACCAATATGGTGCTTATCATTACGGGATTTCCTAGTTTGTCGTTTACCTTTAAGCGTTCACTGTCGAAGTTACTGGCTCGTAATGAGATTCTCTTTTTTGAATAAAATGGATTTACCCAGTAAAAACCATTTTTTTTAACGGTGCCAACATATTTGCCAAAAAGTAAAAGTACTCTGGAGTTGTTAGGTTGTACCATTATAAAACCTAAGGCGATTAATGCTGCAAGAATGATTGATAAAATAAATAGTGGGTCTTTTTTGCTAAAAACCATATAAAATCCGCCAATTAAAAGCGTAAAACAAATAAACAGCATTAGATAACCGTTTGCCGGAGTAATAACCTTTTCTTCTTTCATGATTATATGTATTTAATATGATATTATTATGATATCATAAAGATATATAATTTTTTGAATATGCAAAGCTTTAAAATGAAAATATTAAGAATGTTAGTTAGGAGCGTTCAATTGCTAAAGAATGCTCTGGTCTTAGATTCTTTATGCAATAAGAAGCAGAAAGAATATTAATGTTGTTTTGAGGGATACCTTTTGGTGAGATTAGTGTATCGAGAAGTACTTTTTTAGACTTTTTGCCTTAAAAACAAAAGTCTAGATAAGTTTAGAGTGTAAAGATGTGAATTCCTATTTGTAAAGGAATGGTGGTTTTAGAATAATGTAAACACATTGCTTAACAAACACAATAAGGCTTAATATGTTTGTGAATTATGTTCTATATACTATAAAAAACTAATCCCGAATCTTCTTTTTGCGTAGTTCGAAGTTTTGTCCTAGGTATACTTTTCTAACCATATCATCGTTGGCCAACTCTTCGGGTTCTCCAGCTTTTAAAATGCTGCCTTCAAACATTAAGTAAGTTCTATCTGTAATAGCCAGGGTTTCCTGTACGTTATGGTCGGTAATTAGTATGCCAATATTTTTCTTGGTTAATTGGGCTACAATACGCTGGATGTCCTCTACGGCTACTGGATCTACACCAGCAAAAGGCTCGTCCAACAAAATAAAGTTGGGGTCGGTAGCCAAGGCGCGTGCTATTTCTGTACGACGGCGTTCCCCACCAGACAACAAATCGCCACGGCTTTTACGAATATGCCCTAAACCAAATTCTTCTATTAAGGATTCCATTTTGTGGTGTTGTTCCTTTTTGCTAAGCTTGGTAAGTTGCAGTACGCTTAAAATATTATCTTCAATACTCAACTTTCTAAACACGGAAGCTTCTTGTGCTAAGTAGCCAATGCCATTTTGAGCGCGTTTGTACATAGGATACTTGGTAATGTTTTTATTGTCTAAATAAATGGTGCCACCATTGGGTTTTATTAAGCCAACAATCATATAAAAAGAAGTGGTTTTTCCTGCTCCATTAGGACCTAATAAACCAACAATTTCCCCTTGGTTAACTTCCAAAGAAACATCTTTTACAACTTTTCGTCCGCTATAGGACTTCATTAAATTTTCGGCTCTTAAGATCATAGATTATGTAATGAACGCTAAAAATAGTAAAATCGTACAGACTATCGTAGCGGAGATTAAATTTATATTTTGTTTAACGTTGTTGTTCCAGAGCGTCCCAAAATTCATAAGCACGCCGTAAATGTGGTATTACAATGGTGCCGCCAACCAATGTAGCGATGCTTAGGGCTTCCACAACTTGTTCTTTTGGAATGCCTTGCTTGTAGCACGTTTCCATATGGTACTTAATACAATCGTCGCAGCGTAATACCGTTGAGGCTACTAATCCTAAAAGCTCCTTGGTTTTAATATCTAAAGCACCTGCAGCATAAGCATTGGTGTCCAAATTAAAGATACGCTTTATAACCTTGTTATTGTCTGCCAAAATTTTATCGTTCATTTTTGAACGGTAATCATTGAATTCGGAAACAATATCAGGCATGTTGCTTGGCTTTTCGCTTTTCATTTCGTACAACTATTTTGGAAATGTAAATACTTACTTGGTAGAGGATCAAAATAGGAATGGCTACAATAACCTGACTGGCAATGTCCGGAGGCGTTATAATAGCTGATAATATTAATACAACAACCAAGGCATATTTTCTGTATTTTCTTAAAATATCTGGTGTTACCAATCCTATCTTAGTTAAAAAATAGATGATAATGGGCAATTCGAAAATGAGCCCAGAGGCTAAAACAGACGATCTTACCAAGCCTATAAACGAACCGATATCGATTTGGTTATCTACCGACTCGGAAATATTGTAATTAGCTAAAAAGTTTATAGATAAAGGTGTAATTACGTAATAGCCAAATACGACCCCTATAAAAAATAGTAAGGATGAAATAATGATGAAACCTCGAGAATGTTTGCGTTCGTTTTCATGCAGTCCAGGGCTAATAAACTTCCACAATTGGTAAATGGTATATGGAAATGAAACAATAAAACCAGCTAATATGGCAGTCCAAATATCGGCAGAAAACTGTCCGGCCATAGTTCTGTTTTGTAAGATCAAAGGTATTTTGTCATTACAAAAGCTGGTTTCTATACCAATGAATGTTGCAATTTCACATAAGTAATGGTAGGTAGGGAAGCTCATTTCTTTGGGCGCAAAAATAATCTGATCAAAAATGAATCGACTAAATATAAAGGCCAAACTAGCTACGATTACGATCCCTAAAACAATCCTAATTAAATGCCACCGTAAATCTTCAAGATGGTCTAAAAAAGACATCTCATTAATATTCTTCTTTTGTTTTTTTGCCATTATATAATTCCTTCTTTAATTAAATCGTGAATGTGAACAACGCCTGCATATAAACCATTTTCTTCTACAAGCAATTGCGATATATCGTTGTTTTCCATGAGTTCCTTGGCGTCTATGGCCATGGCGTCGGCAGCTATGCGTTTTGGGTTAGCACTCATAATATCCTTAGCCGTAAGGGACGAAAAGTTGTCTGCCTTGCTAAGCATTCTTCGTAAATCGCCATCGGTAATAATACCTATAATTTTATTATTTTCGATTACAGCTGTTACACCTAGCATCTTTTCTGATATTTCTATAATAACCTCTTTAATACTGGTGTTAGCAGTTACTTTTGGTTTTTGGTTAACAGATGAAATATCGTGAACTCTCAAGTATAATTTTTTGCCCAAAGCACCTCCTGGGTGGTATTTGGCAAAGTCCTTACTTGAAAATCCACGTAATTCCAATAGGCATACAGCAAGGGCATCGCCAATAACCAATTGGGCCGTTGTACTGGTTGTAGGGGCTAAGTTGTTGGGGCAGGCCTCTTTTTCCACAAAGGTGTTTAGAATGTAGTCGGCTTGTTGTCCTAAAAACGATTCGGTATTACCCGTAATGGCGATCATTTTATTATTAGCACTTTTAATAAGTGGTACCAATACTTTTATTTCGGGGGTATTGCCACTTTTGGAAATACAAATTACAACATCATCTTTAAGAATAAGGCCTAAATCGCCATGAATGGCATCGGCTGCATGCATAAAAATAGCCGGCGTACCCGTAGAGTTAAGTGTCGCTACAATTTTGTTGGCAATAATGGCACTTTTTCCTATGCCGGTAATAATAACACGTCCTTTAGACTTGTATATGAGTTCTACAGCTTCGGCAAAATCATTAGTCACTAAACTCGATAGGTTTGAAATGGCTTTGCTCTCCATGTCAATTGTGTGCTTAGCTGTATTGATAATCGTATTTTTGCTGTTCAAAATTTATTAATTTTTTTAGTTGATGCTTTTAAAGATTTTGTTACCTTTAGTCTTGCTCAAATTGCACGTAGGTGTAATTTGAAAATTCGTTACAAAACTAACGAAAAAAAAATGAGGGCTCTCTAATTACACAACTAAAATGATTAATAGCATATTGGAATATTTGTTGTGTTTTTAATAAGTAAATTAATTTTTTATAAAATTCATGTTAATAGCAAAAAGTGACCTGCATTCAGCACTAAAAAAATATTTTGGTTTTAATAAGTTCAAAGGGCTTCAAGAGGATGTAGTAGAAAGTATCATATCGGGAAATCACACTTTTGTGATTATGCCAACAGGAGGGGGGAAATCGTTATGCTATCAATTGCCAGCTTTAATGCAGGAAGGTACTGCCATAGTAGTATCTCCTTTAATTGCTTTGATGAAGAATCAAGTAGATGCCATTAGGGGAGTTTCTAATGAAGAAGGGATTGCCCACGTATTAAATTCTTCGTTAAACAAGACAGAGGTTAAGCGCGTAAAGGAAGATATCGTTAACGGTGTTACAAAATTGTTGTATGTGGCTCCTGAATCGCTAACCAAAGAAGAGAATGTTGAGTTTTTACGATCGGTAAAGGTGTCTTTTATGGCTATTGACGAAGCGCACTGTATTAGTGAGTGGGGGCATGATTTTAGACCAGAGTATAGAAACTTACGCCATATCATTGCTCGTATTGGAGATAATATTCCCATTATAGGTTTAACAGCAACGGCTACTCCAAAGGTACAAGAAGATATTATCAAAAATTTAGGGATAGGAAACGCAAAAACTTTTAAGGCTTCTTTTAACCGTCCTAATTTGTATTACGAAGTGCGTCCGAAAACAAAAAATGTAGACGCCGATATTATACGATTTATCAAACAGCATGAAGGAAAATCGGGAATTGTATATTGTTTGAGCAGGAAGCGTGTAGAGGAATTAGCTCAGGTACTTCAGGTTAACGGTATAAAGGCCGTGCCCTATCATGCAGGATTAGATGCCAAGTCGAGATCGAGTTATCAGGATAAGTTTTTGATGGAAGATGTCGATGTGGTTGTGGCTACAATTGCTTTTGGAATGGGAATCGATAAGCCAGATGTACGTTTTGTAATTCACCACGATATACCAAAGAGTATAGAAAGCTACTACCAGGAGACGGGCCGTGCTGGTCGCGATGGGGGTGAGGGCCATTGTTTGGCTTTTTATTCTTATAAAGACATAGAAAAATTAGAAAAGTTTATGTCTGGTAAACCAGTGGCCGAACAGGAAATTGGACATGCTTTATTACAGGAAATGGTGGCTTTTGCAGAGACTTCCATCTCCAGAAGAAAATTCATTTTGCACTATTTTGGAGAAGAGTTCGATAATGAAACGGGCGAAGGTGGCGACATGGATGATAATGTAAGGCATCCGAAGAAGAAGCATGAAGCTGAGGATGATGTAAAGTTGTTGTTGGAAACCATTCAAAAAACAAAGGAAAAATACAAATCGAAGGATTTAGTACATGTTATAACAGGTAAAGAAAATGCCCTTATAAATTCGCATAAGACCAACGAACAGGCTTTTTTTGGACAAGGTAAGCACCATGATAAAAAATATTGGATGGCCTTGCTAAGACAGGTTTTGGTAGCGGGTTATCTTAAAAAAGACATAGAGACTTATGGGGTTATTAAATTAACCAAAGAAGGGCTTGATTTTATAGAGAAACCAGAATCTTTTATGATGACTGAAGATCATGTTTATGATAACGGGCAAGATGATGGAGCAATAGTAACCTCTGCTAAAGGAGGAGGCGCCGTGGCAGATCAATTGCTAATGAATTTACTTAAGGATTTGCGTAAGAAGAATGCCAAAAAGTTGGGAGTCCCTCCATTTGTCATTTTTCAGGATCCATCGTTAGAAGATATGGCGCTTAAGTACCCTGTAAGTATGGGAGAGCTGGCCAACGTGCATGGTGTAGGTGATGGGAAAGCTAAAAAGTATGGAAAGGATTTTGTGGAACTTATTGCCAAATATGTGGAGGAACACGATATTGTTCGCCCCGATGACCTGGTTGTTAAGTCCACGGGAAGTAATTCTGCACTCAAACTATATATCATTCAGAATATAGACAGAAAATTACCTCTTGATGATATTGCTGATTCTAAAGGAATGGAAATGCAAGATTTTATAAAAGAAATGGAAGCCATTGTCTATTCTGGAACAAAATTGAATATTAGCTACTGGATTGATGAAATACTGGATGAGGATCAACAGGAAGAAATTCATGATTATTTTATGGAATCAGATTCTGATAGTATAGATGCCGCAATCGATGAATTTGATGGCGATTATGATGATGAGGAACTGCGATTGTATCGTATCAAATTTATTAGTGAAGTTGCTAATTAGTATTGAGTGTTCTGTTTTAGTAAGCAGTTTTAGAAGTTTAAAATAAAAGTAGTGGCAGTAGTTGGCTAGTGCGTTTTAAGGGTTGGTCTTTTTGGGTATACTTGAAACTTCTTGTTCTGTATTTCAAACTTCTAACAGACTTTCTTATCTTTGCCCTTTCTTAAAAAATAGAGCATTATGCAAGACGGATTATACGCAAAATTTAACACATCTAAAGGAGAAATTATCGTTTCTTTAGAATATGAAAAAACACCGGGAACCGTAGGTAACTTTGTTGCTTTGGCCGAAGGGAATCTTGAAAACTCAGCAAAACCCCAAGGAACACCATATTACAATGGTTTGAAATTCCACAGAGTCATTCCAGATTTTATGATCCAAGGTGGATGTCCACAAGGAACAGGAACCGGAAACCCAGGATATCAGTTTGACGATGAGTTTCATCCTGATTTGAAGCATGATGGTCCAGGGATATTATCTATGGCAAATGCAGGTCCAGGAACCAACGGAAGTCAATTTTTTATCACACACGTGGCAACACCTTGGCTAGATAACAACCATACCGTTTTTGGTAGGGTTACCGAAGGTCAAGATGTTGTGGATACTATAGGGCAAGGCGATGTTATTGAAAGCATAGAAATTGTAAGGTTAGGAGCAGATGCAGAGGCTTATAATGCTATTGAAGCCTTTAGGACCTTTGAAGGATCAAGAGAAAAGCGATTGGCTCAAGCCAAAGCTGAAGCTGAAGCTGAATTGGATAAAATTGCTGCTGGTTTTAATAAAACGGATAGTGGTTTACGTTATCAAATTATTCAGGAAGGTAATGGAACTAAAGCCGTAAAAGGAAAGACCGTATCGGTACATTATAAAGGGCAATTAACAGATGGTACAGTTTTCGACTCTTCGTACAAGCGTAACCAACCAATTGATTTTCCTTTGGGAATGGGACAGGTTATCTCTGGATGGGATGAAGGTATTCAATTGTTGAAAGTAGGAGATAAGGCGCGTTTGGTAATTCCAAGTAGCTTAGGTTATGGTAGTCGTGGTGCTGGTGGTGTGATACCCCCAGACGCTACACTAATTTTTGATGTTGAATTAATGGCCGTAAAATAATAGTTATAACGGTTTAAATTATATAAACTAGAGCACTTCAATTGAAGTGCTTTTTTTATATTTATATATGACAAATAAAGAACTTGAACATTTAAAGTATCCCATTGGGAAATTTGAGAGCCCAGCTATTATAACAACAAGTCAGGTAGAAGCATGGATTTCTGTTTTGGATCGTTTCCCTGACAGGTTGGAATCTCTTGTAGGTGATTTAACAGACGAACAATTGGATACTGCTTATCGTCCAGAAGGATGGACGGTACGCCAGGTAATACATCATCTAGCGGATAGCCACCTAAATAGTTACATTCGTTTTAAATGGACGTTAACAGAGGATACACCAGTAATAAAACCCTATAACGAAGCACGGTGGGCAGAACTGCCAGGTGCTAAAGATGCGCCTATTGCTATGTCGTTATTACATTTAAAAGTCATTCACTATAAATTGGTGTATTTGCTTAAGCAGTTGTCTGAAGAGGAATTGGGCAGAATATTTATTCACCCTGAAACCAATACGGAGGTGCCTCTTAATAGAAACATAGGTGTTTATGCCTGGCATAGCAACCACCATTACGCACATATTGAAAATTTACTGAAGCGTAATAATTGGCTTTAAATTATGGGAGCAATTCGACCTGTGCGCATTGAGGATAGCAAGGAGCTTTTGGGAATTTATAATTATTATGTGGTAAACTCTATAGTGACCTTTGATTTAGAGCCTTTGACATTACGTGAATTTGAAGAAAAAGTACGAACTATCATTACTTCTTATCCCTTTATTGTTTTTGAAGAAGAGGGGATAATTTTAGGGTATGCCTATGCTAGTAAATGGCGTAAAAAACCTGCTTACAATTTTACGGTAGAATCTACTGTATATGTTAGGCAAGATGCACATGGTAAACAGATAGGCTCCAAGTTATATGCAGAGCTGTTACGTTTATTAAAACAGGGCAGCTGTCATGTGGTAATAGGAGGTTTAACCTTACCCAATGAAGCCAGTGTAAAGCTTCATGAAAAATTTGGTTTTGAAAAAGTGGCCCATTTTAAAGCTGTGGGCTTAAAGTTTGGCAGGTGGCTAGATGTTGGCTTTTGGCAATTACAACTAGACAAAGAGACTGTTTAGATTTAAAATCGAATTATTAAACAGTCGTCTTTAAGGTTTCCATTTAATATTACAACCTATACTTGGCATTTGTGGCCTTGTGTTGGTCTCTCCCTGTAACAAGCAATCCATAGCATGTCTTAAATCAGAACCTGTTACTGGAAGACCGTTACCTGGTCTAGAGGCATCCAATTGTCCCCTGTAGTTTAGTTTTAAGTCTGTGTTAAACACGTATAGGTCTGGGGTACAGGCAGCATCATAGGCTTTTGCTACTTCTTGACTTTCATCGTATAAGTATGGAAAAGGATAACCTTCGGCCATGGCATGCTTTTTCATTTCGTTAGGGCCATCTTGGGGATAATTGTTTACGTCGTTACTGGAAATAGCAATAAAGCTAATGCCCTTCTTTGTATAGCTATTTGCTATTGAAACCAATTCTTTGTTAACATGAATAACAAAAGGGCAGTGGTTGCAAATAAACATAATAACGGTGCCATATTTGCCTTTAAGGGATTCCAAGGACATTAACGTGTTACTAACTGTGTCCAGTAATTTGAAGGAAGGTGCTATGGTGCCAAGAGGCAGCATGTTTGATGGTGTACGAGCCATAATAACTGTTTTAGCAAAGTTCGTGATTATTTATATTTTTGAAAAATGAATGATTTAATATCTTTTGAAGATTTCACCAAAGTAGATCTTCGTGTGGGAACCATAATTGAGGTAAATGATTTTCCCAAGGCAAGAAAACCAGCTTACCAGTTAACGATTGATTTTGGAGATTTGGGAGTGAAAAAAACATCGGCACAGATTACGACTTTGTATGACAAGGCTACGTTGTTAAACCGACAAATAGTGGCTATAGTTAACTTTCCTAAAAAGCAAATAGCTAACTTTATGAGTGATTGTTTGGTGTTGGGAGCCGTTAATGGAAAGGATGTTATACTTTTAAGACCTGAAGATAGGGTGAAGAATGGAACGCCTGTTTCTTAGGTGTCTGAGTTCGATTTTAAAACGATTGATTTTTAAGACATTGCCTTGCTCTTTCTCTTTAAAAGTTAATAATTCTCAAAGTAATTTATTTATCCTTTTAAATCCTTCTACAAACATAGGATGACAACATGTTAAAAATTAAGCACTTAATCATGTTTAATCTTGAACTATTAATAGAAACTCAGGTTTGGTATAATGGGTTTTGTTTTCTAGGCTTAAGGAAACATACATAAATATAAAAGCCGTTATCAAAATGATAACGGCTTTTGTTGGTTGTGTTAATTTCGGGTCGGTTATATATCGTCAAAATCTATGTCTGTAAAGCTTTCAGCTGGCTTGTGGGCATTTTCATTATTTGTGTTTACATTATTATACCCGTCTTGGTCATAATCTTTTTTAAAGTCCTTTTGATGACGTTCGCTAATAACTTCATCGCCTTTTTCCCTGATAATATAATCGGTCATTTCGGCTAGAATGGATTTAAACTCAGAGAAATCTTCTTTATAAATATAGATTTTATGCTTTTTATAATGAAAAGAGCCATCGTCATTAGTGAATTTTTTGCTTTCTGTAATGGTAAGATAATAATCATCTGCTTTTGTCGCTCTTACATCAAAGAAATATGTACGTCTTCCTGCTCTTAATACTTTTGAAAATATCTCCTCTTTCTCCATCATGTCATTATTGTTCATAGTTGTATTTAAATTTATCTATTATCATTAAGTTCCTCAAAAATCTAAAAAAATAGCATATTAACCAACAAATTATGAAAATTCTTTTATTTAAGTTGTTATTTAGTCAATTTAAAGTGTCTATAAATGTATATTTTATAAGCCTTTTTGAGGCATTAACCCATGTTGACCCCAGATTCGCTTAGTTGTTTTAAATACAGGTGTTTGTAGTAACCTTCTGTATTTATAAGGGTGTTGTGAGTGCCCGATTGTACAATTTCTCCATTATCGAGTACAATAATTTTATCGGCGTTTTTAGCAGAAGAGACCCTATGGCTAACAATAATTGTTGTCTTGTTTTGTGAAATCTTATTTAGGTTTGTCAATATTTTTTCTTCTGTTTCGGTGTCAACGGCTGAAAGGCAATCATCAAACAATAAGATTTTAGGCGATTTTATAATGGCCCGGGCAATAGAGACACGCTGTTTTTGTCCGCCGGAAAGTGTTATGCCGCGTTCTCCTAAAACGGTATCGTAACCATTATTAAATTTGATGATGTTTTTGTGTACGTGTGCTTTCTTAGCAGCATTTACCACATCATCATCGGTAGCATCTTCTTTTCCAAATTTAATATTGTTTTTTATGGTATCTGAAAACAAAAAGGCATCTTGGGGCACATATCCAATACCATTTCTTAAAGAGGTGAGGTTGTGTTGTATAATATTAGTTCCATTAATTGTAATGACTCCATGGTCAATATCATAAAGGCGGCCAATTAAATCCAGTATGGTAGATTTTCCCGATCCGGTTTTTCCTAAAATGGCAAGGGTTTCACCCTGTTTAACAGTAAAACTAACATTCTTTAAGGCCTGTATGTTGGTGTCGTCGTAGGTAAAGGATACGTTTTTGAAGCTAATATCTCCATCAATATTTGTCTGTTCATTAACGGTGTTCTTTATTTCGGGCTCAATATTTAAAAATTCATTAATTCGTTTTTGGGAAGCTTCGGCCTGTTGTACTATTGAAGTCACCCAACCTACCGTGGCTACCGGCCAGGTAAGCATGTTAACATAAATAATAAATTCGGCAATAGTACCCAAGCTTTCAATTTCACCATTAATATATTGCATGCCTCCTATATAAATGACCAATAAGTTACTGGCGCCAATAAGTAGTATCATCATAGGGAAAAACAGCGCTTGTACTCTTGCTAAATTAAGATGCTTGTTTTTATTCTCGGCGGCCAATGAATTAAAGTTTTTGGATGTTTCTGGTTCAATGCTATATGCTTTTATGACAGAAATACCACTAAAGGATTCTTGGGTGAAAGTAGATAGCTTTGAAAGGTATTCTTGTACTATGGTACTACGCTTATGGATTTCCTTACTTAATTTATAAATTGCTACCGATAGAATTGGTAAGGGCATAATGGTATAAAGGGTAAGTTTAGGCGCTTCGCTAAACATATATATTAATGCTATTACAAATAGTGTTATGGTATTAATGCTGTACATAATGGCTGGGCCGGCATACATACGCACACGGCCAACGTCTTCACTAATACGGTTCATTAAATCGCCAGTCCTATTTTTTTTGTAAAAATTTAAGGATAACTTTTGGTAATGCCCGTAGACTTCATTTTTTAGATCATATTCTATATAGCGGGATACATTAATAATGGTTTGCCGCATAAAAAATGTTAGTATGGCCGCAATAATAGCGGCTCCAATAATATAAAAGATGATCTCACCCAGTTCGGCACGTATACTAGTGGATATAGCATCGTTTCCATCTTCATGCTTTTCTACAATTACAAAAATTTCGCGGACAAGGCGTGGTGTGAAAAGTAAAAATATTCTAGCCACAATGGTAATAATAATTCCTAATAAAAGATACGTTTTGTATTTAAAAAAGTATTTATTTAAATGTTGTAATTCTTTCATTGGTTTCAATCGTTAGTTGAAACTATGCACTTCTAGTGCAAGACTTTCGGTTTCTAAAATTTTTATAAGCCACAAATTCACGAATGATTGTGTCAAAAATATTTGCGTATCCGTGGCAAAACAGACTCTAGTCTACATTAAACCTATAAACTTACTGTCCATAGTGGTTTAATTATATTGCAAAACTAATTTAAGAAAGCAAAGATACAGGATTAAAACAATACACAGTGCTAATATATGTTAAGGGAATTGTAATACTTGTATTGACTATGTAGCTCTTTTAGGGGGCTACTTTCTTAAGAATACCTTTCCTATTCTACATTTTTATTATGCTTGTTAATTGTTGTGCTTTTAAAAAGGTGTTCTATTAAAACCGAAAGGTGGAATTTAAACAGCCTCTAAGATTGGATCTAAAATAATAAGCTGTATTTTGTATATAATATTTTAAAATAGTTTTATTTTTGCAGCTCGAAAATACAACTAAGTTTTTGCTTTTTAATTTAAGTTCATTGTTATTATGCTAAACAGAAGACATATTCGTGTAAAAGTAATGCAAACCATTTATGCCTTTAAGGGCGGTGAGAGTGATGATTTTAGTAAGGATCAGAAATTTTTATTGTTTAGTATAGATAACATGTACAACTTGTACTTATTGGTGATTTCCTTGTTGCTCGAAGTTCTAAAGCGCGCAGAAAGTGATCTTCAAAAAAAACAGCGTAAGCATTTAGCGACTAAGGAAGATAAAGACCCGAATAGAAAGTTTGTAAACAATGAGGTTTTTAAAATACTTCAAGAGAATGTTGCACTAAAGGATGAATTAGAGACACATAGCGTTAATGACTGGCAGTTGGATAGCGAGTATGTAGATGTAATCTTTAAGGCCATTGTTAATAGTGATTTGTATAAAGAGTATATGCAAACAAGGGTCTCTGATTTTAAAGAGGACAAACTATTTATTATAGATGTCTTTAAAGAGATAATAGCGCCAAACGATAAGCTTTACGACTATATAGAAGATAAAAACCTTACTTGGCTGGATGATTTGCCAACGGTTAATACTACCATCCTAAAATTATTAAGAAAGGTAAAAAGAAATGTAGCAGAAAATCATTTTACACCTAAATTATATAAGGATATAGAAGATAAGCAGTATGCCATCGATTTGTTTAGAAAAACTCTTTTAAACAGAACGACTATAAACAAAGAAATTGAGCTTAAAACCCAAAATTGGGATTCTGAGCGTATTGCTAGTATCGATTTTGTATTGTTGCAAATGGCTATAGGTGAATTAAAATTTTTCCCTTCCATTCCTGTAAAAGTAACCATTAACGAATATCTGGAAATAGCCAAGGAATATTCTACACCTAAAAGTAGTATTTTTATAAATGGTATCCTGGATAAGCTAGTAAAAGAATACACTGAAGCAGGAACCTTAAACAAAGTAGGGCGTGGCCTGATGTAGGTTTTTTGTTAAGAAATTAATAAAACTTTTTAATGGATTAAATAATTCCTATTTTTATACCCGAACTAAAACGATCTATTATGAAAAAAATAATATTAGGAGTAAGTGTATTCTGTTTAGTGGCGTTTGCATCGTCATGTAAAGAAGATGCCTCAAAAAAGATTAACGAAAATAACGTAGCCGAAGCTGCTGTAAGAGATGCCAATGCATCCAAATTTCCAGTTATTGAGTTTGATAAAACAGAGCATGATTTTGGTGAGATTGATGCTAAAACACAGGTAGAAACTGTTTTTAAATATAAAAACACAGGAGATGCCCCTTTAGTAATTACCGATATAAAAAGTTCTTGTGGTTGTACTGTGCCTAAAGATTGGAGTAGAGAGCCATTGGCTCCTGGGGCAACTGGACAGTTCTCGGTAAAGTTTAACGGAAGCGGAACCAATAAGATATCAAAGACTATTACGGTTACTGCCAATACAGAGCAAGGAAGGGAAACTGTAAAAATTACGGCTTTTGTAAAGCCAGATCCAACAAAAACAAAGTAAAACAATCAGCTGAACAATTAATTCAGCATAATATTTAAAATAATGACCGAAGGAGGAGGAATAGGTAGTTTTTTACCATTTATATTAATGTTTGTGGTTGTGTATTTCTTTATGATTGCACCACAAATGAAGCGTGCAAAAAAAGAGAAAAAGTTTAATGCCGATTTAAAGCGTGGTGATAAAGTAATCACTAAAAGTGGTTTGCATGGTAAAATTTTGGAGTTAAACGATAAAGATGGTAGTTGTATTTTAGAAACTATGTCGGGTAAAGTTAAGTTTGAGCGCTCTGCACTTTCAATGGAGTTGAGTGCCAAATTAAATGCGGCTCCAGCTACAAAATAAAGAATAACTATTCCTGTTTAAAGACCGCTTAATGTGGTTAATTATTCATAAAAATTAAGAGACTGCCTTTGATTAAAGGCAGTCTCTTTTTAATTAAAAAGAATTCCTCGACGCTCAGCGTCGGGGTTTCCGTGTATACCCCTACGGTTCTGCCTCGGGGATAGTTCGTTTCAAGAAATTCTTTATTTTGGGTGGTATTAATAACGGCTTCATAATTCCTAATGTAGAAAAGGAGTAATTATTATGGTTAAAAGAAATTAATTGAAGACTAAATAAAAGTCAGGTAATTTGAAGTCATTAGTTAATTCTGTATACAGGATACTGTAAATGCGCTTTTTCGTAATGTTCACTTTGCTTATGTAGCCAATCTAATTGAGCATACCAATTGTTGTTAAACTCGGTTATATCTTTTTTTCTATGCTCAAAAGCTTCCTTTAGTTTAGGGTTGTCTTTTAATAATTTTAGAGCCTTGTCTTCCCATACATAGGGAGAAAACCCTTCCTTTTGTTGAAGAATTGTGTCAAAAAAGTTCCAATTAAAAAAGGAATCGAAAGCTTGCGGTTCTAGGGTTTCTAATAAATACCTAAAGGCATATTGATTGGTATCTATAATATAGTCGCCTTTTAAGAAGGTAATTTCTTTTTCTTCTTTTGTAATTTGAGTGTTGTAGTGAGGGTAGTGCCCCTCATAAGGCGTCTTTTGGGTTTCGAAAGACATAATTTTATAGCTCTCGACAGTAAGCGTTGTATCCTTTTTAAATGCTATCATTTCAACGCTATTTAATTTTAGTAAATCGATAATATTGTGCCAACCTTGGGGAATAACATAAGCGGTAGGGATTTTAACTTTAAGACTCGGTACAAAGTGGTTTTGATAAGGGGTGTCTTTTGTAAATGGTTGTGTTCTATAAAATTTGAGACGATTTTTACCCGTAATGTCACTAGGAATACGTTCGCCTTTAACCCCTTTAAATTTTAAGGTACTCTTTTTAGTTGTATCAACTTTCCAATTTAGCGCGTAATATTCGTTTTGGTACAAGTCAAAAGAGGCTTCTTTTCTAATAGTCGCAATTTCTTCACCGTCTTCCTCGGTAATTTCAATCATACTTTTTAAAAGTTCGTAAGTGCCTTCTACCCTTTGATGATATGGTTTTAGCATATGTGTTTCAACCATCATGCCCAAAGTGTTAAATAAAGTTGTGTAGCCAGTTGAATATCTTGGGTAATCCATAAATTGGGAAAAGCCTTTTTCGGGTAAATTATTGAAAACATTTACATAGGGAGTGATGTCCCAGTTTTTTTTAGCTAATTTTTGTTCAAGTTTTGGCATCATGCTATCGTTTAAATAACTGCCTAATTTACCACCAAGTTTATTGTGTTGCGTAAATAAATGTGTAAGTGTGTATTGGTAATCGGCTCCATTGCTCACATGGGTATCAATAAAAACATCGGGTTGCACTAAATGGAATATCTTTGCAAAAGTTTTTGCATTTTTGGTATCGCATTTTATGAAATCCCGATTTAGATCGTAGTTTCTGGCATTGCCTCTAAACCCATATGATTTAGGGCCATTTTGATTGGTACGGGTTGTAGAATTCCAGTTTAAAGCCCCTCCAACATTGTAAATAGGAATGGTTGCTAGAACTGTATTTTTTGGTGGGATAATGCGTCCGTTTACCAGATCTCTAAAAAGCATCATGGTAGCATCTATCCCGTCAGACTCACCTGGATGGATACCATTGTTTATCAATAAAATGCGTTTATTCTTTCTAATCTCATGGAAATTAAATACACTATCAGGATTTAGTGTGACTAAGTGCAATGGTTTGCCAGAATCGGTCTCACCAATGGTTTGAATGGTGATTTCGGGGTAGGCTTTGGCTAAGTCTTTATAAAATTGAATGGCTTGGTGGTAAGTTGCCGTTTCGACACCGTTGGATATTTCAAATTGAGTCTCAAAATTATAGTATGGTTTTTCATTGGATGCGTTACAAGACACTAGAAGAACAAAGACAATAACAATTATACGCATACATTCATTTTTTGATAAATCTACGATTAAAACTATTAACTACAAACAGGAAGAGGGAATCTAAAAGAAACTTGAAACTTGTTATTAACTAATGCTTTTCATATATTTGCACCTATGGGAAATGGATCGCATGTTTTGAAGAACAATAGACTTTACGATTTTAACTTTTTAGTTTTTAGAATCCAATCGGATAAATTCATTCCTCCTACACTCTAAACTTACCCTAGCAGTTACAGCTGCTGTTTTCACTAACTTATCTTAAGCAATGACACTTATTTTTAAGTGTTAGATGTCTTATTGTTTTTTTTGTAAAAATATGTTGCCTCCGCCATGTGTGGTAGGTCGAATTTTTATTTTATGACTATAAAAACCTTTGATGCTTATTCAAGGCTATCAATAATTGAAATAAATCGTTTAGCTAACTTTTTGTATGAACACTCGGGAGAATTTAGAGACAGTAAACGGGCAATTAAAAAATCGTTACGGTATGCTGTAAAGGATATAGCTGGATTGGGAGGCTATGTTTTTACCGTGGAGAAGCAAAATGAAATATTAGGAGCAGTGGTAGTTAATAAAACTGGAATGGATGAGTATATACCCGAAAACATATTGGTTTATATAGCTGTAAATGCAAAATACAGGGGACACGGTATAGCAAAAACATTAATAGATTATACCCTTAAGTACTGTAAAGGTGATATAACATTATATATCAACAAGGATAACCCAGTAATACGTTTGTTTGAAGAAAAGGGGTTTAAAAAAAGAAATATAGAAATGCGTTTAGTACGTTAATGTGCTGGTTGAAAGCATGCATGAATAATAATCAAAAAATGCGAATGAAAATTTTAAAAGTAAAAAGAGAAACTGTATATGAAAAGCGGTACAGTATAAAAATGGGAGAGCTTACAACAAAGGTTACTTATATTAAAAAGTATTTGTTTGGGTGGCCAATAAAAACACTACATAAGTATAGGGAAACGTATTATGGAGAAGTAAAAGACTGTAGTGATTGTTCACTGTTTATTTAAAGCTTACACTTAAAACAACTAAAATTATATGAGAGTATTAGTAATAGGAGCCGGAAATATGGGGCTTACTTATGCACAGGGTATGTCCAAATCGAAGTTGCTTAAAAAAAGAAACATCATGGTTTTGGATAACTCTGAAGAGAAACTGGAAGCACTTAACCAAATGTCACACTTTGATGCGTTTAAAGCATTAGACGATTGTGTGCCTCAAGCAGATATAATTTTCATAGCTGTAAAGCCGTACCATTCTGAGGCTTTGCTTCGTGCTATGCGGCCATTGGTAAACCCTGGGCAAATACTTATTTCAATTATGGCAGGCGTTACCATAGAATCAATGCAAGTGTTGACAGGGTTAAGTAAAATAGTTCGGGCTATGCCAAATTTGCCGGCAAAAATAGGAAAGGGCTTAACCTCATATGTGGCATCACATGAAGTATCAAGAATTGAATTGTTAACCGTTGAAAGTTTATTGGATACTACAGGAAAGTCTATAAGGGTGTCGAATGAGAACTTTATAGATGCCTCTACAGGGATTTCGGGTAGTGGTCCTGCTTATGTGTTTTATTTTATGCAGAGTATGATGGAAGCAGCCCTACAAATGGGATTCTCTAAAAATGACTCAACCGTTTTGGTAAGTCAGACCTTTACAGGAGCGGTCGAACTTTTTAACCAATCTAATTTATCGCCTAATTCCTGGATGGATCGTGTAGCATCAAAAGGAGGAACAACTAGAGCTGCTTTGGATTCTATGTCAGATAACAACGTAAACGAATTAATAAAAGAAGCTGCTTTTGCAGCCTTTAAACGAGCTACAGAACTTGGAAAAGAACATTAATATGTATAAAGAAAGGATTGTGATAAAAGTTGGCACGAATGTAATGACCAACAAAGACAATAGGATAGTTAGACCTGTTTTACGACGTCTTGTAAGGCAAATAGCCGAACTCTACGAAAGAGGTATTATTACCATATTAGTTTCATCGGGTTCTGTTATTGCTGGTAAAGAGGTTTTAGGACAATCTAATATAAAAGATAGGACACAGCGGCGCCAAGTATATTCAGCCATAGGTCAGCCTAGAATGATGCGTTTATATTATAATATATTTTACGATTACGGTATGAAATGTGCTCAGGTTTTGCCTACCAAAAGAGATTTTAGTCCTGGCGTACATCGTGAGAATATGATAAATTGTTGCGAAGGATTGCTATCGGAAGGTGTCATTCCTATTGCAAATGAAGATGATGCTGTATCGGTAACTATGTCGATGTTTTCAGACAACGATGAGCTCGCCAGTTTAATTGCACAGTTAATGGATGCCGACAAGTTAATTATCCTAACGGATATTGATGGTGTTTATACAGGGCACCCCGAGTCTGAAACAAGTGATTTGATAAAACATGTAGACCCCGATGAGAATTTGGATAAGTATATTAAAGATAGTAACAAAAGAGAAGAGGAAGGCAGAGGTGGTATGGGATCGAAATTAGATTATGCACAACAGGCTGCTGCTAAAAATATACCTACCTATATTGCCAATGGGAAACGAGACAATACGATAATTGATATTATAGAAGGAAAAAATATAGGTACAAAGGTCGCACTTTAAATAGACCTCATACCTTTTTTCTTTCTTAAAGAATGGCTGATTAGTCTGTTTTTGCTGTTCCTTTAACATTAATCCTCTGTACTTTCCAAAAAAAAGAGGGTGTCAAAGCAAATACCTTCTCGTTCTTGTTTAAAGAATCAAAATAACTTCATAATTAAAAAATAAACAAGTGAAACGAACATTAATAAATTTTAAGCATTTTTTACAAAAGGGAATGTTTAAAATTTTTAATGTGAGAGCGTAGTAATTGCATACGTTCTCAATTTTATAATTAATATAAAATCAATGAATTATCAAAATTTAAACCTATGAAATTAATACCAACAGATACAAAAAATCGTGTTTTATCCAGTATGGTTAGGTTATTGGAGGACAATCGTAATGCCTTATTAAAAGCGAACAAAAAGGATTTAGAAGCTTTTAATAAAGAAGATCGGGCTATGTACGACCGTTTAATTATTAATGAGAATAAAATAGACGGTATGGTGCAAGCCATTAAAGAGGTTAGGGCTCAAGATGATCCAGTGAATAAGGTTATTTCGGATAATACCTTATCCAGTGGTTTAAAAATAGTAAACAAAGCTGCCCCTTTCGGTACAATCATGATCATTTACGAATCGCGCCCCGATGTAACAATCGAAGCTGCATCGTTAGCCTTTAAAGCAAATAATAAGATTCTTTTAAAAGGGGGCAAGGAAGCTTTAAATAGCAATGTTTTTCTGGTAGGTTTGTGGCATCAAGCATTAGAGGAAAATGATTTATGTACGGATTACATTCAATTGCTTAAATTGAATAGGGAGTCAACACAGGACTTTCTTAAAAACCCTGCAGAACCTTTAGATTTAATAGTTCCCAGAGGAGGAGAGCGGTTGATTTCCTTTGTAAAAGAACATGCAAAATGTGCTGTACTGGTAAGTGGGAGAGGCAATAACTTTTTATACATAGACAGGGAGGCAAATTGGGAACAAACCATAGAAGTTATTCTTAATGCCAAGACCGATAAAATATCGGCCTGCAATGCCTTGGATAAAATTTTGATACATAAAAAGATTCCAAATTATGAGGCTAAACTTAAAGAGTTAAGTTCTATCTTAAAAATGAATGATGTAGCAATTATGGTCGATGAATGGACGCATGGTATTTTAAAAGAAGAAATGCTCATTGATAAAGAAGCCATATGGTACGAAGAATTCTTAGCTTTAAAGTGTTGTTTGGGAGCGGTAGATGGCTTAGAGGACGCTATCCAAAAAATAAACCAATATTCTGGAGGACATTCTGCTTCAATAATGTCAACCAACAATGAGGTGACAAATATGTTTATGGAACAAGTTGATTGTGCAGCCGTTTATAGAAATGCATCTACCCGATTTACCGATGGGGGCGCTATGGGAGTTGGCGCAGAACTGGCAATTAGTACAGATAAATTACACCATCGTGGACCTTTAGGACTTAAGCAACTAGTTACCAATAAATATTATGTTTACGGCGATGGACATGTACGTGTTTAATCAAGTTGCTTTTTAATCGGTTTTAAAAAGTTTGGACGATTTTCTACATCCCATATTAAAATTTTCAATGATTTCGTAGGGAAAAAAATAACTTAGGTGTCTTACTAACAAACAGGCCTGATAAAGGAAACAAATGTATTATTTAGTAACCCTAAATTTTAAAATTATGAAATCATTAAAATATGTAACCTTACTTATACCATTCATTTTTTCTTCTATGATTTATGCCCAAAAAGAAGAAACATCTAATGAAGTGAAGGAGACAAGCGCATCAGAATCAAAGGCAGATAAAGACTCTTATTATAAAAGACGTGCACTGGAAGATGCTAAGTATGAACAACAATTTAAAGCTGATAATGAAGCGAACGAACTTGCATTTTGGGAAGACCAAAAGGCTTACGAAGAGGAATTAAAAGCGAGGGATCGAAAAGCATATAGAGCCTACATGCGCAGAAAACGAAAGGCTTATGCCGAGCATTATGGTCATTGTGACCACCATTGCCATCACAGTGATCGTTATTATCACCATGCAACATTTTATTATTATGGTTATAACAGATACCATTATGGAAGCTATCCACGATCTAGCACTACAAGAGTAAGCATTGGAACTCCAAAAGTACGATTAGGATTATTTTAGTAATCTGACTTCGATTTTAAAACAATTGATTTTCAGTATTTTGACTGGGTTTATTGTGCAAACTATGTCATTCTGACGAAGTATGAGGAAGAATCTCATCATTGTGGGGTTTCTCAATCTCACTTTGCTCCTTTGGTGCAAGATTGGTTCGTTTCTTACTCTAAGTAAATTGCAAAGTGATGAAAATTAAATTATTAATTGTGTTTTGATCTTGAATTATTAATTGAGTTCAGGTTAGTAGTTAAAAGCGCCTGTCCTAGACAAAGTTTGCATAAACTAATATCCATTTGAAAATCAAACTTTTGGGCAGGCTTATTTTCTGTATCTGTCGTTTAGTCCAATACCTTGCATAATAAGAGAGATAATCTTTTTTAACCGTGTTTGCGCCGTGGTTGCTCTTTTAGCAGAACTAATGTATTCGCAGAATTCACGTTGTTTATAGGGCGTTAAGGATTTAAAACACTTATTTAGTACTTCGTCATTATCTAGACTATTTTTTAGAGCCTGTGGTATGATAATTTCTTTTTTATTCTTGATGGGCTTTAGAACACTCCACAATTTTTGATTTTCTATTGCTTCTTTTATATAGTTTACGACTATGGTTTCGTTAATGTCATCAATCGATTTAAACCGCATTTGTCGTAATGTCTTTGTTTTATTTTCTTGCGCATTAATCAATTGGTTATGTGTATCTTTTAAAAATACATCATTAAAGAACCAAAGCCCAAAGTGTTGTTTAAAAGCACTTAAACCAATAACATTTTTCCCGTTAATGGTATACACCGGGGCATTCCATTTGATAGTTTCTTCTAATTCTGTATTAGTTAAGATATTTCGCAACACATGTAAGGCTCTCGAAAAATGAGGGTGCAATTTAATATATGCTTCAACAGATGTTACTTTTTCCACACGTTTAAAGTTTATTTATAGAGCCCCGTATTTCCTTTTTCTAAAACAGGCATAAGCTTGTTTACGACATCGGGAAATTTTGAAGCAACATTTATACTTTCCAGAGGATCAGTGTCATGATCGTATAATTCGATAGTAGGCTCTGCTTTTCTAAAGTATTTAGTAAGTCTATAACGCTCAGTTCTTAGGGAAATACCGTTTTTAAAATAGCTGTAGGCAACATCATCTTGAGAAGAGGAATCGTTATTGTTTAACAAGTTTGTAAAACTTTCGCCATCTATGGTGTGATTAGTATTTACATTGCACAGAGCCATTAAAGTGGGATAAATATCAACTGTTTCTACAATAGATGTAATGGGTTTTGTTTGTTTGCTGTTAGGTACTTTTATTATTAAGGTACTTTTTAAGGCATTTTCAAAAATAGTATGCTTTCCCCATACTTGTTGATCGCCCAAATGCCATCCATGATCGCCCCATACCACAATAATGGTATTGTCGTCGAGTCCAAGTGTTTTAATTTGGTCAATTATTGTCCCTATGAGATGGTCTGTATAGCTAATACAGGCATAGTATGCATGTTTTAGTTGTTTTGCATAAGCATCTGATGCGGGTTGGTTAAGCGTAGGTTTTTCTTCCCCTAATTTATAACCGTTCAATTCGTGGCTGTTGTGTAAACTTTGCGGGTTTACATTTTGCGGCGTTGTGGGGTTAGCGGATATTGGAATGGAATCCCTGTTATATAAGTCCCAGTACTTTTTTGGGGCTGTAAAGGGCAAATGCGGTTTAAAAAGGCCTACACCTAGAAAAAATGGTTTGTTACTGTTTTTGAGTTCTCTTAATTTGTCAATAGCTAACTGTGTGGTTAGGCCATCAACATAACCAGTGTCGCTAACTTTTCCTTTTTCATAAGGTTTAACCTGCCTGTCCAGGCTTTGTCTGTTTTCACCATTGGCGTAGCCAAAGAAAGCGTTCCAACCTGTTTTCCATTTTCCGGGATTGAAAATTAACTCATCCCAACTGTAAGGCAGTTCCCGTTTGTTCGAAGGTTGTTCTGTATAACCATAGAGAAGACCGTCGGCAGAGTGACTGATTTTACCAATACCAACTGTGTGATAGCCATTTCTTTTTAGTTGATGAATAAAGGTTTCTGGAATGTCTGTTTCAGGTTGGTCAGAAAGGACGTGTTCGGTAATATCGTTTCCAAGATGGGCTTTTGTGGTTGGACGCATACCCGTAAGCAAACTGTGTCTGGAAGCGCCACAGGTAGGTACATTTACAAAGTGGTTTTCAAAAAGAAATCCTGTTGCTGCTAATTTATCTAGATTTGGTGAATGCACTACTGGGTTGTCATAACAGCCTAAATCCGTTCTTAAATCATCTACAGCAATGAATACAATATTGGGTTTCTCATTTTGTTTGCTGCATGATACCAATATGGTTGTTGAAATAATGAATAACTTAAGTAGTGTCTTAACGATCATATGGAGTAATTTGATTTTGAGCATAAATATAATGCATTATTAGATAAGCTATTGTGATAAAAAATAAAGACATGTTCTGTAAATTTAAGATCATGCCTTTAGTTATAAATACTCTTGGAAGTTTCTCGCTATCTCAAAATCCTTAGTGCAGGTACGTACCTAAAGGATTTATTCTTATAGATCCTTACGGTATTGATAATTGTTACAATTATATTATATAAATAGAGACAGATGAGAGGAATAAAAAATGTTAGTATACCAAACCGCCAATTGGGAAGTATATTAGAAAAAATATTTCCAAGCCCCAGTACTCCAGATATAATAAAAATGTAATAGCAACATAATAGAAGTACCCAGGAAATTTGAAAGTTCAATATCGATTTCCCCAGTTCGTTGACTCCTTTTAGTTTATCCTTTTTTAGTATCCATAGGGTTAAGGGAATAATAATACCCAGTAGAGGAAAAAATAAAAAGCCTAGGCCCGAAGCACTCATTAAAGTTAAATAACCTTGATCTTCCTGTATTTTCCAATCCACAATTTCGTCGGGCGATGTGTTTAGGGCGGTAGCCAACCGTTTTAGGGTATCACCTCTAGGAACGGTTTCATTGTTTTCAATCCTTTGGATGGTTCTTAAGCTAAGGCCTGATATTTCTGCCAATATTTCTTGCGAAAACCCTTTTCTGGTTCTCAATTCTTTTACGCGTTGGGCTAAATTTGAATGATTCATTTTGTGCGATTTTTATTTGCTGTAAAAGTATTTTGACTTAGCTACAGTTGATAGCGTCTTTACTGCGTCATGTTTACGTCATTAGTGTCAAACCCTTGGTATTGTTACAAAAAAAACAACTTGATATAAAATAAGGTATATTTCATATCAAGTTGTGGTATTGAAATGATATATTGTGTTGTTCTATTCTTTTTGAGCTGTTAACTTGGCGATCTTACAGATAACTTCGGTGGCTTTAAGTATACTTTCTACAGGTACATATTCATAACGTCCGTGAAAATTGTGTCCTCCCGCAAAAATATTGGGGCAAGGAAGTCCCATGTAACTTAATTGAGAACCGTCTGTGCCTCCACGAATGGCTTTTATTAAAGGCTTTATTCCTAGCTGTTTCATAGCTTCTTCTGCTATGTCAACAATATGCATTACAGGTTCTACTTTTTCCTTCATGTTATAATATTGGTCTTTAATTTCCAAAGTAATAACATCGTTACCATATTGGGCATTTATTTCATTGGTTATTTTTTGCATAACTTCTTTACGAGCTTCAAAATGTCCATGATCGTGATCACGTATAATATATTCTAAAACCGTTTCTTCGACCTTACCCGTAATGTCGCATAAATGAAAAAAGCCTTGGTATCCTTCTGTATGTTCAGGGGTTTCCAATCGAGGTAACGAATTAATAAATTCGGTAGCTATGTACATGGAGTTTATAAGTTTACCCTTAGCATATCCAGGGTGCACTATTTTTCCCTTGACGGTAACTTTTGCCCCAGCAGCATTAAAGTTTTCGTATTCTAGTTCTCCAATCTGGCTACCATCCATAGTATAGGCCCAATCGGCTCCAAACTTTTCAACATCAAATTTATGGGCGCCACGTCCTATTTCTTCGTCGGGAGTAAAGCCAATACGAATAGGGCCATGCTTAATTTCGGGGTGTTGTATAAGATATTCCATAGCAGATACAATCTCACAAACACCAGCTTTGTCATCTGCTCCCAGGAGTGTGTTACCATCGGTCGTAATTAAGGTTTGACCTTTATATAATAAAAGGTCTTCAAAATAATCGGGAGATAGAATTATGTTTTTTTCGGCATTTAATACAATGTCCTTACCATCATAATTATGAATAAATTGCGGTTTTACATTAGTACCCGTAAAATCTGGTGAGGTATCGAAATGAGAAATAAAGCCAATGGTTGGTACCTCATGTTCTACATTACTGGGTAGCGTTGCCATTATATAAGCATTTTCATCAATGCTAACATCTTGAAGACCGATAGCTTTTAACTCGTCAACCAGCTTGTTTGCTAAATCCCATTGTTTTTTGGTACTCGGTGTCGTATTGGACTTAGCGTCAGATTGGGTGTCTATAGTAACGTAGCTTATAAAGCGGTCTATAATACGTTGTTTGTCCATCATTTGATAGCGTTTTTTGGGAATTTTAAGTTACTTAAATAAATAACCTTTTTATGGGGTTAAAAATACGATTATTAATTTTTTTCCCTTTTGAATTGGTTGATTTTTTATTTAGAAGTATTTTTGCATAAATAATACTGATGTACAAATTATTACTTCGCCCTTTATTTTTTAAAATCGATCCAGAGAAGATTCATCATTTTACATTTTCATTAATAAAGAATACCTCTAAAATTCCAGGGTTTAAAGCTCTTTACAGAAGTTTGTATGTTGTTGACGATAAACGACTGGAACGTAAGCTATTTGGGATTACTTTTAAAAACCCCGTTGGACTGGCGGCTGGGTTCGATAAAAATGCTGTGCTATACAATGAATTGGCAAACTTTGGTTTTGGTTTTATAGAGATTGGTACCGTAACCCCTAAGGGACAACCTGGAAACCCCAAAAAACGTCTGTTTCGTTTAAAGGACGACCAGGGGATCATTAACCGCATGGGCTTTAATAATGAAGGTGTTGAAGCTGCTATTTCCCAACTAAAAAAGAATAAGGGAAAACTTGTAATTGGAGGTAATATAGGAAAGAACACAGCCACAAAACCCGAAAATTACACGAAAGATTATTTAGTGTGTTTTAATGCCTTGCATCCATATGTAGATTATTTTGTTCTTAATGTTAGTTGTCCTAATGTGGGAAGCCATGCCAAATTAAACGATAAAGAATACTTAGAAGAGCTGATAAGTGCTGTACAAAGGGCCAATAACACATTTGAAAATCAAAAACCAATTCTTTTAAAGATTGCGCCAGATTTGAATGATAATCAATTGGATGAAATTGTGGAATTGGTTAGCACTACAAAACTTGATGGTGTTATAGCCAGTAATACTTCTACAGACAGACGTAATTTAAAGGCCTCAAAAGAACAGCTCGAAGCTATAGGGAATGGTGGTTTGAGTGGACAACCTATAAAAGATAAAAGTACACGAACCATAAAATATTTGGCAGACAAGAGCAAAAAGACCTTTCCGATAATAGGTGTTGGAGGTATCCATTCTGCAGATGATGCTTTGGAGAAGATTAAAGCAGGAGCAGATTTGGTACAGATTTATACAGGGTTTATTTACGAAGGTCCCGGCTTGGTTAAAGCGATCAACAAGGCTTTGTTACAATAAAAGGTTAGGTTGGAATACTCCGTGTTAATATCATTTACTTTAGCATCGGCAGCTTTGGCTGTAAGTCCAGGGCCCGATAATGTTTATGTACTGATGCAGAGTATCGTTCATGGGAAGAAATATGGGATTGCAACGGTCTTGGGTTTAATGACAGGTTGTTTGGTACACACCACACTGGTAGCTTTTGGTGTCTCAACCATAATACAACAAAATGATAAGCTGTTTTTAATTATAAAATTATTTGGGGTTGGTTACTTGTTCTATTTAGCATTTAACGTGTATAGAAGTAACGCACAACTTGGTTTAGATATGCAAAGTGTGCCTAAAAAGAGCCTTATCAAGTTGTATAGGCAAGGTTTTATAATGAATGTCCTTAATCCAAAAGTTTCACTGTTCTTTTTGGCCTTTTTTCCTGGTTTTTTATTTAGTGATTATTTAAGCAATGTGAGTCAGTTTTATATTTTAGGGGGATTTTTTATAGTAGTATCCTTTATTGTATTTTCAAGTATTGCAATATTGTCTGATAGTATAGCTGTTTATATTAAAGGACATAAAAGAGCAGGTGTTTTTTTTAAGTGGTTTCAAATAATTGTTTTAGTGTGTATTGGCATTTTAATTTTAGTTTAGATAAACTATCTTAGATTAAGACGATGTACATTTGTAGAGACAACCATTTTAATTGCGAGGTAAGCCTCGTAACATTTAAAATTTGTTATTTATCAAATAGACTAATTTTTAATAGGTTTGAATTGTATGAGTGATCGTGTAAAAGTTATAGAATGCCCCAGAGATGCAATGCAAGGCATAAAAACTTTTATTCCTACAGCACAAAAGGTACAGTATATTCAGTCACTGTTAAGAGTTGGATTTGATACCATAGATTTTGGTAGTTTTGTCTCGCCTAGAGCCATTCCCCAAATGGTAGATACAGCAGAAGTTTTGTCTCAATTGGATTTATCGCATACTACGAGTAAATTGTTAGCAATAGTAGCAAACGAACGCGGTGCTTTAGAAGCTTCAAAATATCCAGAGATCGATTATTTGGGCTATCCGTTTTCTATTTCAGAAAACTTTCAGATGCGTAATACACATAAAACCATTGCACAATCGGTTACCATATTGGATACTATTTTAAATATAGCCGATCAAAATAATAAGGAGGTGGTTGTATACATATCTATGGGATTTGGAAATCCCTATGGAGATCCTTGGGATGTAGATATTGTGGGAGAATGGACAGAGCGATTAAGTACAATGGGTGTAAAAATACTGTCATTAAGCGATACCATTGGTAGCTCTACTCCCGAAAGTATAGCGTATTTGTTTTCTAATTTAATTCCAAAGTATCCCCGTATAGAATTTGGGGCACATTTGCATACAACACCCAGTTCATGGTTTGAGAAAGTTGATGCCGCTTATAAATCGGGTTGTAGGCGTTTTGATGGAGCCATCCAGGGCTTCGGAGGGTGTCCTATGGCAAAAGATGAATTAACGGGTAATATGCCAACCGAAAAGTTATTGTCTTACTTCACAACTGTTAAAAATAATAGCCTAAATGCACTGAGTTTTGAGAGTGCTTTTAATGAAGCTTCCAAGATTTTCAACGTCTATTATTGATGTAATTTTCTGTTTGTTAAATAGTTATGTTTACTTGTTGAAATTTATTTAAAATTAATCTAAATAAACTTTGTGTATCTCATAATGAGTTTTAAATTTGCACCTCGAAATCAATAATTATTTATAATAAATCTAAATAAACATAACATTTTTTGAAAATGAGAAAATTAACTTTACTTTTTACAGTTTTGATAGCTTCAGTTACTTATGCTCAAACTGTCCAAGATTCAATTACATTCGACCCTCAAAAACAATTAAATGCAGCTCAACGTATTTTATCAGGTAATTATGGGAAGGCTGTTACTGTTGGGGCCTATGGGGAAATAACATATAATCAGCAAGAAGCACAAAACGGAGAGTTAGATGTTCAGCGTTTGGTACTTCTTTTTGGTTATAAATTTAATGACAAAACACAATTTGTTACAGAGGTTGAATTTGAACATGTAGAAGAAGTGTATGTAGAGCAAGCTTTTGTTAACTATGCTATAGCTCCTAATATGAGTCTTAGAGGAGGTTTAATGTTGGTGCCTATGGGAATTGTTAATGAATTTCATGAACCAACAACTTTTAATGGTGTAGAGCGTCCTGCTACAGATAATGTTATTATACCAACTACTTGGAGAGAAATTGGGGTTGGTGTAACAGGTAGATTTAATGACTTGTCTTTGGGATACCAAGCTTACGTATTTAATGGTTTTAAGTCTACAACTTCTGATGGAGAAGGGGGCTTAAGTGGGTTTTTAAAAGGTTCTAATGGTTTACGAGGCGGTAGACAAAAAGCGATTAAGTCTACTGTAGATAGCCCAACATTGTCTGTGAAATTAGATTATTACGGTTTACCAGGGTTACGTTTAGGTCTTGCTGGTTATACTGGGAAAACACAAGCAGAAGATGATATAGAAGAACTTGATGGTGCTAATATAGGTGTTTCAATGCTAGGTTTGGATGCTCGTTATGCGTACCAAAGGTTTACAGCTCGCGGACAGTTTATTTATGCAAGCTTAAGTGATACGGAAGCGTATAATACTGCTACTGGAAAAGATTTAGGAAGTGCTTTACAAGGTTGGTATTTAGAAGGAGCATACAACTTATTGCCGCAAGAAAAGCAACAGCGTTTATTCGCATTTTTGAGATATGAGCAATATGATACGCACGCTGATACTGCAGGTACTTTAACCAGAGACGATGCTTATAATAGAACAGATATTACTACAGGATTAAGCTATCATATAGCTCCTGGTGTCGTATTAAAAGGTGATTATCAGTTTAGAGACAATGCTTTGTCTGGTGATAATGTAGACGACAGACTTAATTTTGGAATAGGCGTTTGGTTCTAAGGAATATTCTTTAAGTGTTAAGGCTAAAGCAGGGAAAAAATTTCCTGCTTTAGCTATTTGGCATTTTAGTTGTTTATAAAAGTAAATAATTCAATATTTTTGCCACATGAAATTTAAACAGGTTTATATATTACTTTTAGTAGTTGTTATGTGCTCTTTTGGCTTGCCAAAAAATATTCAAAAAAGAGTGGATGCAGCAATAAAGGATACATTTAATATTGAAACGTTCCATTTTACGAATGTTCGAATTCCTGATGCGGATACTAAAGACTTACCATCTCAATTTGGTGAAGATAATCTGTTTAAAATAACTGTTGATGATATGCTTTTAGGCTATGCCTATGTGGCTAAAGCTCCAAGTAAAACAGCACAGTTCGATTATTTGGTATTATTGGATAAAGATTTAATTGTCCTAAAGTCTAAAGTGTTGATATATAGGGAGGAATATGGTGGAGAAATAGGTAGCAAACGTTGGTTAAAACAATTTATAGGTAAAAAAGAAGGAGACGACCTCAAATATGGAGATAATATCGTTGCTATCTCGGGAGCCACTATTTCTGTGCGTTCCATGACCAATGCCATGAATAATTTATTACAATCATTAAAAATACTTCACTCTAAAAACATCTTGTAAATGCAGCTTAACGGATTAATACATGTGCTTCCAAAAGAGATTAAATTATTAATTGGGGCATTTGTTATTGTCTTGAGTGTCGGTTTTTACACGGGTTTATTATTTGTTGGAGAAACATCAACAGCCCATCCCAATGGAATAGAAGAGCAGTATTTAGGAAATGAAGACGACGAAAATGCAACTGTAATGCGTTTTAAAAAGAGTGATAAGGAAATGCTAACCTTGGTCCATAACCATATTTTATCGCTGTCTATTATTTTCTTTTTATTAGGTATTATTGTTTCTATTACCCAGCTTACAAATAAATTAAAACTATTTTTAATTGTAGAGCCTTTTATATCCGTTATACTTACTTTTGGAGGACTTTACTTCTTGTGGAAGGGGGTTTTGTGGATGAAATATATCGTTATGCTTTCGGGGCTTTTAATGACACTTGTATTTACAATGTCGATAATTATTGTTCTAAGGCAGTTACTGCAAAAAAAATAGTTTACGCGATAAACAAGATTTAAATACCCTGTTTACTTGCACTGAGGTAGTTTATTGCCCTTTTTCTTAAATTTGGATTAGTCATGCCCTTTATAATCCAACAGTATAACTACAAAATATCTTTTTAAGATAAAGCTTTAGGCTTTTTTTAACAACCGTAAGTTAAACTTTTAGGGATAACTGGTGTCTAAGAGCAAACCACTAATTAAAAATAACATTGAAAAAAAACTTATTACTCCTTGCGTTTCTTTTTTCTATATCATTATACGCTCAAAAATTCACATTAGAAGGGATTGTTAAAGATAATACCTCTTTAACCCTGGAAGGCGCTTCAGTTTACTTGCAAAGTATTAAAGATAGTGTTGTAATGGCCTATGGAATAACGAATAAAGATGGTGCATTTTCTATTCGGGTGAATGCAGAGGAAGCTTCAAAAATACGCTTTAATATTGCTTATTTGGGTTATAAACCTTATAGTAAAGATATATTGGTGCCAGAAGGAGATAATTTAAACATAGGAACGATTGTATTAGAGGATCAAGTAGAAGCATTGGATGTTGTTTCTGTTATAGGTAAAGCACCGCCAGTAGTAATAAAAAAGGATACCATTGAGTACAATGCCGATAGTTTCAAGACACTTCCTAACGATAAGGCTGAAGACTTATTGAAAAAGTTACCAGGTGTAGAGATAGATATGGATGGCAACATTACTGTAAATGGCGTAGAAGTTGAAGCTGTTAATGTAGACGGTATGCAATTTTTTGGCGAAAAAAGAGGTGATATCGCTTTAAAAAATATACCAAGTAATGTGGTTAGTAAGGTACAGGTTACCGATTATAAGACCAATATGCAGAAGTTTACAGGAGAAGAATCCGATTCGGGAACCAAAGAAATTAACCTTAAAATAAAAAAAGGTAAAAACAGAGCGTATTTTGGAGATGTTAAATTGGGTTATGGTACAGATGATAAATATCAGGCCAATGCTAATATATTTCAACTTATAGATGGTAAGCAATTGGGGATAATTTCTGGTACTAATAACATTAATATGTCTAGAGGTTTTAATGCATTGCCAGACACCAACACGAGTAATGGACATATAGACTCCGATTTTTTAGGAGCTAATTATACTAAAGGGAGATGGGATGAAACCAGGGTAAATGGTAATTATAGGTACAGTTCACAGCAAACGGATACGGAGCAGAAAACCTATAGGGAAAACTTCTTGCCCAATTTAAATTATATAACCGATTCCAAAAGTAGCGGGTTTAACGATTCAGAAAGCCATAATGGAGGCATGGATTTAAAGTTCATTATAGAACCTAAAAATAAAAGCTCCAATAAACGCGTACAGTTGTCTAACGATATAAATTTTAGCGGGTCAAATAGCGAGTCGGTTTCTGATGTGGAGACAAAATCGGAATACAGTAATGGGGATTTGGCAAGTGATTATAACTCACATAACGAAACTACAAGCTCTAATTATTCATTAAATAATACGCTTAGGGTAACACCACTTACAGGTAACTGGAGGGATTACATGAACTTTGAATTAAGTACAAACTTTACTAAAGGTAATTCCGATAGCAAACGGTTTTCAGAAAATGTTCTGTACAATAAAAACACAACGGTTGTACAGGATCAGATAAATGATATTGAAAATGGAAATACAAACATACGGTTTAGTGCTATTTGGAGTAAAGAGATCTGGTCCAATTTTAGAATTATTCCCAGATATTCGGTTACCGTTAATTCTCAAGAAAATGAGAAATATGTTTATGACTATAACGAAACAACCGAAGTTTATGATGAATTCAACGATTTGTTAAGTACAGATAGTAAGTATGTTTCCCTTGCCATAAAACCATCTTTAAGATTTAGATATGAATACAACTACTTTAGATTTGAAGTAGAAGGAGCCTATACCGATACCTATCGTAACAATAAGGACAACTTGGTAGCAGCCAGAAATTTTAAAACGGATTTTAAGTATTTTACCTATTCAGGTAGAATTCGTTATAGAGATAAGAATGGTTATAAGAATATTTCATTAAGATATAATCAGGATGTAAATGTGCCATCAGCAAATCAATTACAACCAATTGAGGATGTTAGTAATATAACGCATATTCGTAAAGGGAATCCGTTATTGGAACCAGAAGTTAATCATAATATAAGTTTTGAATACCAGAACAATTTGGCATTTCATCACATAAACATTAGTGGGGATGCAAGAGCAGGATTTGTTCAGGATAAAATTATTTCCTCTACAATAACCGATGCAGATTTAATTAGATATACTACTTACGATAATATTAATGGCGATTATTCACTTTCAGGGAATGCAGCTATCTCAAAATCGTTTTTCAATAAAAAAACGAACATTAATTTAAATGCCAGAATACAAGGTGCGTTTAGAAATATTTTATCTATCCAGAACAATGTAAAGTTTACGGCGCAAACAACTACCATAACGCCTTCGTTTTCGTTTAGGTATGCCTACGATAATAAGATAGAATTAAACGCTTCATATAACTATTCTATGAACAGAAGCATTTATGATACAGATGCTTTTAACGATAATGATTATTTTGTCCAGAACATTAGGGTCGATACACAAGTCTTTTTCTTTAAAAATGTTTTTCTGTCCAATAAGCTATCTTATCGATACAATAGTAGAGTTGGAGATGATTTTGATGGTGATGCCGTATTTTGGAATGCCGGTATTGGAGCCGAGTTGTGGAACAATAAGGCAACAGTAACATTGGTAGGTTACGACATGCTTGGCAAAAATAACGGTTACCGTCGTACCGTAGCAGAAAGTTATATTCAAGATGTTGAAAGCAAAATATTAAAGCAGTACTTTATGCTTAACTTTACCTATAAGTTTGGTCGGTTTGCTGGTCAAAATATGAATGTTGGCCGAGGCGATTATAGAGGAGGAAGAAGCAGTTATAGATCCAGAGGAAGTGGGCGTGGTTAATTCGTAGAATATAGAAAAAATAGAATCATTCGGACTTCCAGTTAATTGTTAAAACTGATAAAACTTATACATCATATCTTAGATATTAATTGTATATTTGCACGCAATTATAATCGTAATTGCATCATGACTGCACATCAAAACAAAATAGTAGGAGAAGGATTAACTTATGATGATGTCCTTTTAGTTCCAGCTTTTTCTGAAGTTTTACCAAGAGAAGTAAGTATTAAAACAAAATTTACGCGTAATATTTCCATTAATGTCCCAATTATTTCGGCAGCAATGGATACCGTAACTGAGAGTAAAATGGCTATTGCCATGGCACAAGAAGGAGGTATTGGTGTTTTACATAAAAACATGACTATTGAAGCACAAGCTTTAAAAGTAAGAAAGGTTAAGCGTGCAGAAAGTGGAATGATTATCGACCCTGTTACCTTGCCACTTACGGCCAATGTAATTGATGCTAAACAATATATGGCAGAGCATGGCATTGGAGGTATTCCTATTGTAGATGAAACAGGAACATTAAAAGGTATTGTTACCAATCGGGATCTGCGTTTTGAGCATGATAACAGGAAGCCTATTGTTGAGGTTATGACTAGCGAAAACCTAGTAACTGCAGCTGTTGGAACTTCATTAAAGGATGCAGAAGAAATTCTTCAAAAGCATAAAATAGAAAAACTACTTATTGTAGACGATAATTATAAATTATCTGGACTTATTACATTTCGGGACATTACCAAACTTAGCCAAAAGCCAAATGCCAATAAAGATGAATATGGTCGCTTACGCGTTGCCGCAGCAATTGGTGTAACAGCCGATGCCATTATAAGAGCAGAGGCTTTGGTAAACGCAGGTGTTGATGCAGTGGTTATTGATACGGCACATGGACATACAAAAGGTGTTGTGGGAGTCCTAAAAGAGATAAAAGCAAAATTCCCAAGTTTAGAGATTGTAGTAGGTAATATAGCAACCGGAGAAGCTGCCAAATATTTGGTAGAAGCTGGAGCTGATGCTGTAAAAGTGGGTATTGGGCCAGGGTCTATTTGTACAACACGTGTAGTGGCAGGAGTTGGTTTTCCTCAGTTTTCTGCAGTATTGGAAGTAGCTGCAGCTATTAAAGGAAGTGGTGTTCCTGTAATTGCCGATGGTGGTATTCGTTATACAGGTGATATCCCTAAGGCTATTGCTGCAGGAGCCGATTGCGTGATGTTAGGGTCGCTTTTAGCAGGAACAAAAGAGTCTCCGGGAGAAACCATCATTTACGAAGGAAGAAAATTCAAATCGTATCGAGGTATGGGATCGGTAGAGGCTATGAAAGAAGGTAGTAAAGACCGTTACTTCCAGGATGTAGAAGACGATATTAAAAAATTAGTGCCAGAAGGCATTGTAGGACGTGTACCATATAAAGGCGATTTGTATGAAAGTATTCATCAATTTATTGGTGGTTTGAGAGCAGGTATGGGCTATTGTGGTGCTAAAGATATTGAGACTTTAAAGGAAACGGGACAGTTTGTTAAGATTACTGCCAGTGGTATTAACGAAAGCCATCCACACGATGTAACGATTACAAAAGAATCGCCTAATTATTCAAGGTAGTTTCTTTTATAAAAAATGATATTCATAAAAGGGCATCTAATGGTTATAGTTTGATGCCTTTTTGCTTTTTTAAATATTAGAACCTCATTCGAAAACCAATCATATAGTTGCTGTTGTTGGTGGAATAAGTGATTTCCATGTGTTCTGTAGTGTATGGAGAAGTAAATATATAAGTGCTTCCAATACCAACAATGGCACCTCCTAAAACATCCCATATATCATGCCAGCCATCAGGCCCTTCCATGCGACTAATACCAACGGTTATAGCTCCTAAGTAGGCCCATTTTCCATATTTCCAACCATAACGGCGCTGTATAAAAGATGCTCCAGAAAATGCTGAAGAGGTATGTCCCGATGGAAAAGCATCAAATAAGTTTCGATCTTCGGGGCGTTCTTTCCGAATTATTTTTTTTAATGAATGCGTAATAATTAAGCTGGTGCCGAAAGATAAGGCAAATTGCTTGGAGCCTTCCCAATCCTTCTTAATTAATGTCGTAGTACATGCAATGGCTGGAATTGCTAATTGCAGTATGTCTCCAGTACCTTCTAAAACATATTCCCATTTTTCATGGGTTCCGGTATTCATATCTTGCGAAAATACTATCTGTGCTGAAAATATATATACAACAAAAGCGAAGACGTATAATAAATTCAGCTTCATAGCATTATCGAATTGTTTTTTATAGAAACTTTTTTTGATATGTTTTATTGTACATTAATTTGTTGCTTTCAATGATTTTTAGGTTCTAATGATTTAAAATAAAAAGCAGAGACCAAACATAATGAGATCCCTGCTTCTTTTTAATTTTTTAATGCTATTTAATTACTTTCAATTTTTTGTCCAGCTTCACTATAAAGATCAACTTCACCATCTAAAAGTACCGCTATAACTGTAACATCCTTGTCTTGCACCGATTCTGGTAAATCGATGTAAAGTAATCCAGGAACAGCGCTCCAATATTGTTTGCCCACTACTTTGTAAGGAAGTTTAGTGCCATTACCTACAACCCAAATACGATTTACTTTATTCTTTAATCCTTTAATTAGTAAAGGCCCATTCGGTTTGTTATCTACATATAGATATAAAATCTTTTTATCCTTAGATAAGGCTGTATACCCGTTAAAATGCCCATGTGGTATACCGGCGCGAGTTCCATAAATAGCAGCTTTGTGTTTGTTTGTCCAACGTCCTAAGCCTTTTAATATTTCAACTTGCTCTTTAGGAATGGTGCCATCTGGTTTAGGGCCAATGTCCAAAAGTAAATTGCCCCCCATACTAATACAATCTACCAATATTCTAATTATTTGGTTAGTGCTTTTGTAGGCAGTGTCATTAGGTTGGTAGCCCCACGAGTTGTTCATGGTCATACAAAGTTCCCAATATTCGTTGTCTGGTTTGGCGATAGGGACTCCTTGTTCAGGTGTTGCATAATCGCCATAACCCTGAAGTCGCGAGTTTATAATAGTGTGCGGTGTTTTAGAGAGTAATAAATTACGGATTTCTTTGGCTTTCCAGTTTTCAGCCGATTGTTCCCAGTCTCCATCAAACCAATATAAATCTGGGTTGTAGTGGGTTAATTCTTTTAATTGCCCGAAATTAAATTTTCTAAACTTTTCCCAACGATCAGCATCGTCGTTATAACGCTTTTTGTTTCTTGTAAAATTTGGATAATTGGGATGAGACCAATCCAATAAGGAGTAATAAAGCCCCAATTTTAAACCTTCATTTTTAACAGCCTTTGCAAAAGGACTTATTAAATCACGTTTAGCTTTTGCTTTATCAATCGTATTCAAGTCGCTTTGTTTTGTATCCCATAAAGCCACTCCATCGTGGTGCTTGGTTGTAATGACTGTATATTTGGCGCCACTTTCCTTAATTAAGGAAGCCCAATAGTCTGGATCATAATTTTTTGCATTAAATCCATTAAGCTGTTTCATGTAGTCATCATGGGAAATATAGCCATTAAAGAAAGACCAAGATTCGTCAATACCATTTACAGCATAAATACCCCAATGTATAAAAATACCCAGTTTGGCATCTTTAAACCACGCAAGGCGTTCTGCCTTGGGTATTTCTTGCTCTTGGGCAGTTATTTTATATAAAGAACAGGAAATCAGTACAAAAAGGAGTAAGAAAGAGTTTTTATAAGTCATTTTTTAAAATTTAAAGTATAAAGATACAATTCAAATTTCGAATTGTTAAACTACTCTTGATATATCTGACCACGATGAGGCCTCAAAGCATCACGTATAGGTTTCATGCTATCTTCGTTAACAACCAAAAAAGCTATTGCGTGTGTGTCGTTTAAACTTTCAAACCCAGTAACAGATATGTTTAAGTTTTTAATTTGGATGTACTCTTTTAAATGAATTTCATGATGCTCGGCAATTTTCAGGGCCTCAGGCCCATAAAAATCCCAAATAAGTTTGAGGTTTCTCATGGTACTTTATTAAGAGTGTTATAAGTGCAAAGATATGTGTTTTAACAACGTAATATTTTTGCTTTTTAACCGTTTATTAAATCAGCTTGTATTATAGGTATATATTAGTATTTTTGTAGCTATTGTATGGTTTTTTTAATTCTAAACAGTATTGGTCTTAGATTAAAATATTTAATAATCGTTAAATAAATGTTGTCTAACCCTAAAAGAGATAGATTTAAATGAAGTTAAGGTATTTACTTGTTATATGTGGTGTTCTGTTTTTGTCAAACCTTGAAGCGCAAAAGCAGCAAGAGGATATACTATTTATGGTGGACGATACACCAGTTTACATTTCTGAATTTTTGAGGGTTTATAACAAGAACCTAGATTTGGTTCAGGACGAATCCCAAAAGGATGTTGACGAGTATTTAACCCTTTTCACTAATTACAAGTTAAAACTCAAGGAAGCAAGAGCACTGGGGTTGCATAAAAAGCCATCTTATATAAGAGAACTTAGAAATTATAAAAAGCAGTTGGTGCAGGGCTATATAACAGATGCTAAGGTTACCGATGCTTTGATAAGCGAGGCTTACGATAGGATTTCTTACGATGTTAAAGCTAACCATATTTTAGTTAAGGTTTCTGAAAATGCAAGCCCCAAAGATACATTGGCAGCCTTTAACGAAGCTGTTAACTTACGTAACAGGGCTTTAAAGGAAGGATTTGAAAGAGTTAGAAAGGAAGTTCACAATGGTCAAACTATTTTTGGTGAATCTCTTGGCTACTTTTCTGGTTTTAAAATGGTTTATAAATTTGAAAATGTAGCATATAATACCAAAGTAGGCGGCATATCACAAGTATTTAGAACCCGTTTTGGCTATCATTTTCTAAAAGTATTCGACAAACGTAAATCCCGAGGCGAAGTAACCGTAGCCCATATTATGATTGCTAACAAGCAGAAGGATACGATTAATATGACGCCCGAACCCCGTATCCAAGAAATATATAAAAAGTTTGAACAAGGCGAAGATTTCGAATCATTGGCCAAACAATTTTCTGATGATAAAAGTACAGCATCCAGAGGCGGAATGCTAGAACCATTTTCTGGAGGACAATTAACTTCTCAGGAGTTTGAAGATCAAGCTTTTGGTTTGGCTGATATTGGAGATGTGTCATCTCCTTTTAAAACAGAATTTGGTTGGCATATTGTAAAACTTTATGACAAAAAGCCTATTCGGCCTTTTGAGCAACTTAAGTCAGAACTGGAAATGCGTGTAAAAAGAGATGATCGCTCTAGACTAATAGATGAAGCACTAATAGAAGACCTTAAAGAAAGGTATAACATAAGCGATCATCAGCCCGATTTAAGTTATTTTGTTTCTATTTTAAATGAGGATTATTTTAAGCGTACATGGACACTGCCAAGCGATTTTATAGCTAATAAACCCTTAGTTAAAATTGTTGACAGACAGTTTACTTATAAAGATTTCGCAGAGTATTTATTGAAAGCGCAAAGACAAATGGAACCAAGGATGCCATTTTCTACTATTGTGTCCAAAAAATACAATAACTTTTTTAATAGTCAGCTTATTAAATATAGAGAGGATCATTTAGAAGAAGAAAACGAAGAGTATGCTTTTGTGGTTAGTGAGTATAGGGATGGACTTCTATTGTTTGATTTAATGGAATCTAACATTTGGAACATATCAGAATCAGATTCACTTGATCTACAGAATTTTTACAATTCACATAAAACTAAGTATGTATTGCCCAAACGAGTAGATGCAATTGTTGCGACGTCAACAAACCAAAAGGCTTTAAAAAAGGTTGCTAAATTATTGCATAAGGGCTTACCAGTGGATCAAATAAAAAATCTTGTAAACAGTAACAATACTATCCAGGTTATTTTCACTTCAGGAGTTATGGATGCATCACATCAGGCACTACCAAAGGGCTTTGTGTTTAAAAATGGAATGTCTAAAATATACAGTCACCATGATGCCTTTGTTGTAGTTCAGGTAAAAGAAGTTTTGCCAGAAGCCCAAAAAACTTTTGATGAAGCTAAAGGGTCGGTAATTTCAGATTATCAGATTTACAAAGAATCTAAATGGGTTAAGGAGTTGAGGGATAAGTTTAAGGTAACCATTAATCAAGAGGCATTAAAAAAAGTAAAACTTCAAATTAAAAGTCAATAGTGCAAAAAAATATAACCATTGTTGTTTTCTTATTGCTAGCAGTAACATCCTGTACTTTTTTTAAGGAAACAGATGACCGTGTTCCTGTAGCTAGAGTGAATGAAACCTATTTATATTATGATGATATAAAGAATTTGGTTTCTCAGGGGACGCCGAAAGCAGATAGTACACTTATGGTGCAAAATTTTATTAATCGTTGGGCGACAAAACAATTGTTTATGGATGGCGCGAAGCTTAATTTAAGTGAAACTAAGCAGGAAACCTTTAATAAACTGGTAGAACAATATAAAAGTGATTTATATACAAAAGCATATATAGAAGCCTTGGTAAAACGAAGCATCGATACATTAGTTACCTATGATGAAGCAAAGACTTATTACGAAAGCAATAAAGAGGTTTTTAAGTTAAACGAAGAACTTATAAAGTTTCGTTACATTAATGTTGATGAGAAAATTATCGATTTTAAAGACATAGAGAAAAAATTTAAACGCTTTAGTCCTGACGATAAAAAAGAACTGGATTCCATATCAATTCAATTTAAATCCTATTCGTTGAACGATTCCATTTGGATAAAAGTAAGTCAGGTAATTGATAAAATTCCAGTCATAACTTCAGAAAATAAAAACCAACTGTTAAAAAAAACTAATTTTATACAGCTCAAAGATTCATTAGGAGTATATTTGATGCAAATTAATGATGTTTTGATGCGAAACGATACGGCTCCGTTGGAATATGTAAAGCCAACCATAGATCAAATCGTTATTAACAAAAGAAAGCTTGAACTTATTAAGGAATTAGAAAAAGACATTACAAAAGATGCAATTAAAAATAAACAATTTGAAATCTATAATTAATTTGAAACATTTCATTTTTTTATGTGTTACCTTATTGGGAATGCACAACATATTAGCTCAAGAGGTTATTGAAGAAGCTGCTGAAGAAGATAGTATGGAAGCAAAAGCTACCGTTAATGCGCTACAAGGGCAAAAAGTAGATGGTGTAGCAGCTGTAGTGGGCGATTTTATTATTTTAGAGTCTGACATTCCTAAGGAATTTGAACAGATAAAAGCGGCAGGAGGCTCTGTAGAAGGCCTTGATAATTGTCAGATAATGGGTATGCTCCTTGAGAACAAGCTTTACCAACATCATGCTATTCAAGATAGTATTGTTGTAGCCGATGCTGAAGTTCGTAGAAGTGTCGATTACCAGATCGAACAGTTTTTGACTCAAACCAACGGGTCTATGGAACGGCTTTTGAAGTTTTACGATCAAGAAGATGAAAAGAGTTTTAGGGATGAAATGTATGAGATTAATAAAGCAGGGATGTTGGCACGAGAGATGCAGTCTAAAATTATTGAAGAAGTTGAGATAACCCCCGAAGAAGTTAGGGTATTCTTTAATAAAATACCAAAAGAAGACCGCCCTGTTTTTGGTACAGAGCTTAAGGTAGCGCAAATTGTAGCAGAGCCAAAAGTGTCGGAAGAAGAAAAGCAAAGAATTGTAGATCGTTTACAGCAATTTAAAGCCGATGTTGTTGAAAATGGTGCCAGTTTTGCATCTAAAGCTATATTGTATTCCGACGATCCCGGATCGGCAAGTAAAGGAGGTAAGTATACTCTGGACAGAACCAAACCTAGAATGGTTAAAGAATTTAGGCAAGTTGCTTTCTCCCTTCAAGAAGGCGAGGTGTCCGATCCTTTTGAGACAGATTATGGATTTCATATTATTTACTTGGAAAAGGTAAGAGGACAAGAGTACGACGTTAGGCACATTCTTTTAATACCTAAAGTTTCGAGCGAAGCTGTTAAGGAAGCTAAAGATCGCCTTGAAAAAGTAAGACAACGTATTGTAGATGGTGATATCTCTTTTGCCGATGCTGCAAGAGAAGCCAGTGATGAAAAAGAAACCAGAGGTGACGGTGGGCAACTTATTAATCCGAAAACACAAGATTATAATTTTGAATTAACTAAAATGGATACCGAGCTGTATACACAAATACAGAATTTAAAGGACGGTGAGGTAAGTTTGATTCAAACAGAAACAGGTAATTCAGGTAATGTTAAATACAAAATATTAATGGTTACCGATAGGATTGATGAACATGAAGCAGATTATGCCCGTGATTATTTAAAAATTAAAGAGCTTGCCTTAAGGGAAAAACAGTTAAAAGCAATTGAGAAGTGGCAGAAGGAAAAGATCATGGATACTTACATTAAGATATCGGGAGATTACAGAGATTGTGAGTTTTCTAGTAACTGGTTAAAAAAGTAAGCCTATGTCTGATGTAGCAGCCGTTAATCAATTTGTAAAACGTTATAAAGATTTAAAAACAGAAGTAGCTAAAGTAATTGTTGGTCAGGAAGATGTTGTAAACCAAATATTGATCTCTATTTTCTCTGGAGGGCATTCGCTACTTATAGGAGTTCCAGGTTTGGCAAAAACACTTATGGTAAATACTATAGCCCAAGCTTTAGGACTGGATTTTAAACGTATTCAATTTACACCCGACTTAATGCCTAGTGATATTTTAGGCAGTGAAATTTTAGACGAAGACAGGCATTTTAAGTTTATTAAAGGGCCCGTGTTTGCCAATATCATTTTAGCAGATGAGATTAATAGGACACCTCCCAAAACACAGGCTGCTCTGTTAGAAGCTATGCAAGAAAGAGCTGTTACCGTTGCAGGTCACCATTATAAATTGGATTTGCCTTATTTTGTGTTGGCAACACAAAATCCAATTGAGCAAGAAGGTACCTATCCATTACCAGAAGCCCAGTTAGATCGTTTTATGTTTGCAATTAACTTAAACTATCCCACTTTTGATGAGGAAGTAGAAGTTGTTAAAGCAACTACAACAGACCAGCAAAGTAAAATCAATGCCTTGTTTACCGCTAAGGAAATAGTTGATTTTCAGCATTTAATTCGGCGTATTCCCGTAGCCGATAATGTAATTGAATATGCTGTAACTATGGTTGGCAAAACACGCCCCGATGGTAAAGCAGCAACCGATTTGGTAAAAACATATATCGATTGGGGAGCCGGACCAAGGGCCTCGCAGAATTTAATTTTGGCGGCAAAAACACATGCAGCTATTCACGGTAAATTCTCCCCAGATATTGAAAACGTACAAGCGGTTGCCCATAGTATATTAAGACACCGTATCATTAAAAATTACAAGGCAGAAGCCGAGGGAATCAGCGAAGATCAAATCATTAAAGATTTATTTTAAAGTGAACGATGTTTAATTGTTCTGATGTCACTTCGAAATTCTGGAAGAATTTAGTATCGAAAATAAGTTTTTGAATATTTGTTTGACTATATCTGTTTACGCTAAAATAGAAACAGTTTCTTAATCTCAATTATCGAGTAAAAAGTCGATAGCCTCCATAAGCTTGGTAATAGATTGTTGATCTAAAAGGTTGTAAAAACCTCTTATTTCTTGGTTTTTATCAACCAACGCGGCAAACGAAGAGTGGTAAAAATCAATACCGTAATTTAAAGGTTCAAAACTAGTTCGAAATAACTTCGCTACGTGGTCAAGCTGATTTTTATTTCCATTAAGAAAATGCCATTTTAGATGTGGTATTCCTGTGCTATTGGCATAAGCTTCTAATATAGGAACGGAATCGTTTTTAGGGTCTATGCTAAATGAAAGTATTATAAAATCATCAATGTCTTTATATGTATGGGCAATACCTGTTAAAGCTGTTTTCATTTTTGGACAGATACTAGGGCATCGGGTGAAGAAAAAGTTAGCCACATAGACTTTTTCCTTGGTGTTTTTTTCTGTAACCTTAAGGTTTAATTGATTTTTAAATTCAAAGTTTTCAATGCGGTAATTTACCTTTTTACCATTATTGTCAATATAATTGCTTAGAACTGGGAGCTGTGTTTTTGAGGTACAGGAAAGATTTAATGACACCATACAGATAAGGAAGCTTCTAATTAACATTCAAGTAGTTCTTTGTTTTTACAGCCATTTCCTTATCGTAAAAAAATAAAAACATACTAGCCATCATGTCCTGTATTTCATCGGAGGTATTGTTGGTAGTAAGTATTAGCTCATAGATATGATCGGGAAACATTAACACCCCTTCTTTACTAGAGAATACAGGCGTATCACTAAGCCCTACGCGATTCCTGTGGTTTGTTACAATACAATTATATAGTATTTCATTGGTTGTTAAATCTTTTAAAGTAAACTGTTCAGCAAAAGGGTGTAGATGAGGTGTTATTTGATGTAGCCTTAAAGTATCCTTAAGAGAAAGTTGCTTAGTAACGTTGCATGTAAACACCTGTTTCCCTTTGTTTATTTTCCAATGCCCAGAGAGTATTTGACCCTTTTTGTTAAAATAGGTTAGGTTTTTTGTTTCAACAGGAATACAAGAATTAGGTTCTATGTCATTTATATCGGCATCATCGAGCTTATTGATATCGAATGGTAGCTGCATAAAAATTGTTCTGGGCATTAAAGGTTTTAATTTTTTGGCAGTATAACCAATCGATATATCATGTTTAACCTGAAAAATAGAATCCTTAACATTATGATTTAATGTTTCTGTAGTAATAAAAAACTGTTCATCACCAAAAAAGGGAAACCCAAATCCATCTGGAAAGCTTATCGATTCAACCCCATGAGATAATGAGATGAGTCTAGGGAATTGCATGTTTATCCTATCTAAAAGATGCCATCGACCATGATGTTCTTGTTCTATGTAATTTATGTTCATATGGCAAATAAAATCATTGGAAATAGTTTTGTTAGCTAAGTTTTTGGCAGAGACTTTAAAATTTGTCATCCAAAATAATTGAGGATTGGATTTATCAAAGTAAAAATATTCCAAGGCTTTAGGTCCTTCCATGGATTTATAGATATTGTCGATCAATAGAGCAGGAGATTCTAGTGTTAAACTTTTGTCACTTAGTGTTTGATCCCAGTCCGAATCTATTACATTAAAGAAATGGAGCAGCTGCGTTTTTACGATAGCTTTATGCCTGTTAGATAGATTAAAATAGTATATAATACCTCCAGTACCTATTACAATTAAAATGATTATAGCGGTTTTATACCATGTCTTTAAAGCCATACGGAATGCAATTGGGATTTAAAATTACTAATAATTTTATGATAAATTGTTTTTATAACAAGACAAAGCAAAGCATTATTTTTATAGAATTCTAAGGCCGTTATAGCTTTGAGTTTTCACCGTATCATGTCTTGCTATAAAATTTTAAGACTTTAGGCCTGTCGTACCATCTTTTATGTATTTGCTTTATCTATTTGGTATCTGTATTGTCCAGATTCACTTGTCTTTATTTCTGAAAATCAATAACTAATTTACGGGATGACAGGAGATGGAAGAGCATATTGGTTAAACGTGTTGTTAATTAATTAATTTTCATTAACAAAAAATAACAAAACGTTAATTTATTTCTGTTAAAATCCCCCTTTCTTAAATTAAATTCATCTTTTAATCTATATAGCTTTATAACCCTTTATAGTTTGTATAAATTTTGTAATTTGCAAAACTTTTAAAAAATAGGAAATTTAAAATATATTATATGGCATTTGACATCGATATGATTAAGGGTGTATACACCAAAATGGCAGAACGTGTAGATATAGCACGTGATATTGTAGGAAAACCATTAACATTGTCTGAGAAGATTTTATACTCACATCTTTGGGATGGAAAACCTACTAAAGCACTTGTTAGAGGAAAAGATTATGTAGATTTTGCTCCAGATAGAATAGCATGTCAAGATGCGACAGCTCAAATGGCATTGTTACAGTTTATGCAAGCAGGAAAAAGCAAGGTTGCTGTACCTACAACTGTACACTGTGACCACTTAATCCAAGCCAAAGAAGGTGCTGCGAAAGATTTAGTACATGCAAATAATGTAAGTAGTGAAGTGTTTAACTTTTTGGAGTCTGTTTCCAATAAGTATGGTATTGGATTCTGGAAACCAGGAGCAGGTATTATACACCAAGTTGTATTAGAAAACTATGCTTTTCCTGGTGGGATGATGATCGGTACAGATTCCCATACAGTTAATGCAGGTGGTTTAGGAATGATAGCTATAGGTGTTGGTGGAGCTGATGCGGTAGATGTAATGGCAGGAATGGCTTGGGAATTGAAGTTTCCTAAATTAATAGGCGTTAAATTAACAGGTAAATTATCTGGTTGGACAGCGCCTAAAGATGTTATTTTAAAGGTAGCAGAAATACTAACTGTAAAAGGTGGTACAGGTGCTATTGTAGAATATTTTGGACCTGGAGCAACATCCATGTCGTGTACAGGAAAAGGAACCATTTGTAACATGGGAGCAGAAATTGGTGCAACAACCTCTACTTTTGGTTACGATGAGTCTATGGAGCGTTACTTGCGTTCTACAGATAGAGCCGATGTTGCTGATGCTGCCAATGCTGTAAAAACCTATTTGACTGCTGATGCCGAGGTTTACGAAAATCCTGAGAATTATTTCGATCAAGTTATTGAAATTAATCTATCTGAATTAGGCCCTCTTTTAAACGGACCGTTTACTCCAGATTTATCAACAACTGTTGGTGAGGAAATGTCAGAAAAAGCAAAGGCTAACGATTGGCCATTAGCAGTAGAGTGGGGCTTAATTGGGTCGTGTACTAACTCATCATATGAAGATTTATCACGAGCCTCGTCAATAGCACAACAGGCGTTGGATAAAGGCTTGAAAATGAAAGCAGAATTAGGAATAAATCCAGGGTCCGAGCAGGTGAGATATACTGCAGAGCGTGATGGTATCCTTGATGTTTTCGAAAGATTAGATGCCAAAATATTTACAAATGCTTGTGGTCCATGTATAGGGCAATGGGCTAGATATAGCGATCCTAAAAATGCGCCAAAGAATAGTATTGTACACTCGTTTAACAGAAACTTTGCTAAACGTGCCGATGGTAACCCGAATACTCATGCATTTGTTGCTTCACCAGAACTAACGGCTGCAATAGCTATTTCGGGACGTTTGGATTTTAATCCGTTAACCGATAAGCTCATCAACGAAAATGGAGAGGAAGTAATGTTCGATGAACCAACAGGATGGGAATTACCTCCAAAAGGTTTTGAAGTACAAGATAATGGTTATTTGGCCCCAGAAGAAGATGGAAGCAATGTACAGGTTAATGTGGCCGATGACTCAGAACGTTTACAGTTATTGACTCCTTTTGAGCCTATAGGAGATACTATTACGGGTGCCAAATTATTAATTAAAGCCTTAGGAAAATGTACAACAGATCATATTAGTATGGCTGGTCCTTGGTTGCGTTTTAGAGGACATTTAGATAATATTGCCAATAACACATTTATTGGGGCGGTAAATGCTTTTAACGAGAAAACAAATTTTGTTAAGAACCAATTAACGGGAGAATACGGAGGTGTGCCAGATGCACAACGTGAATATAAAAAAGCGGGTATTAAAACGGTTGTGATAGGAGACCATAACTACGGAGAAGGTTCTTCAAGAGAGCATGCAGCAATGCAACCAAGACATTTGGGAGTTGCAGCTGTTATCGTAAAATCGTTTGCCCGTATACACGAAACAAACCTTAAAAAACAAGGTATGTTAGGTTTAACCTTCGCAAATGAAAATGATTATGATTTGATTCAGGAAGATGACACCTTTAACTTTTTGGATTTAAATGAATTTACTCCAGGTAAGCAATTAACGCTTGAAGTGGTGCATGCCGATGGAAGCAAAGACATTGTTAAGGTTAATCACACCTATAACGAAGCTCAGATTGAGTGGTTCAAGGCTGGTTCTGCCCTTAACTTAATAAAACTTCAAAATGCCTAGTAATTGTGCTTGCATTTATTGATAAAAAAATCCAGTTAGAAATAGCTGGATTTTTTGTTTTATAACGAACTCATCTTGACTTTTTCTGTTTCCTAAAAAATGACTCAAATCTGCTCATATTTCGTTACTTTTTTTACTCGTAGCAATGCTATGACTTTCAAAAAGTGCCTCATCTGAACAAATTTGATATCATTTTCGGTTAAAAACAAAAAGTCAAGATGAGTTCAACATACTGAATCAATATAATTGTATTTTTACCAAAATTTGATATATGAATTCAAGAGCAGATCAATTAAAAGCCTTTGATAGATTGTTAACCATCATGGATGAGTTGAGAGAGCAGTGTCCCTGGGATAAAAAACAAACAATGGAAAGTTTACGACATCTTACCATTGAAGAAACGTATGAGCTTGGTGATGCTATTTTGGACAACGATTTACAAGAAGTTAAAAAGGAACTGGGAGATGTTTTGCTTCATATTGTTTTCTATGCAAAAATTGGTAGTGAAAAAGCTGATTTTGATATAGCCGATGTGTGCAATAGTATTTGTGAAAAGTTAATAAGTAGGCATCCTCATATTTATGGAGATGTTACAGTTAATAACGAAGAGGATGTTAAACGTAATTGGGAAAAATTAAAATTAAAAGAAGGGAAAACAAGCGTTTTAGAGGGCGTTCCCAATAGTCTTCCAGCATTGGTGAAGGCAAATAGGATTCAAGAGAAGGTTGCAGGTGTAGGTTTTGATTGGGAAGCACCGCATCAAGTTTGGGAAAAGGTAGAAGAAGAACTCAGTGAATTAAAAGCGGAGGTGCAAATAGGAAATGCAGATCGTATGGAAAGTGAGTTTGGAGATGTGCTATTTTCAATGGTAAACTATGCACGTTTTTTAAATATAAATCCAGAGAATGCATTAGAGCGTACAAATAAGAAATTCTCAAAGCGATTTCAATATCTGGAATCTAAAGCTAAAAGTTTAAATAAACCACTAAAAGAAATGACCCTTGCCGAAATGGACGTGTTTTGGGAAGAGGCGAAAAGACTTTAGGAAGCTTTAAAAAAATGATTCGTGAGTGGGTATAATTTTGTCATATTTTTAAATATTGTCCCACATTAATTTTAATACCTAAAAATAGAAAATATAGCGATAAGTATCGATTCTAATAGTTTTGTAAAGGACTATCTTTGCAGCCGATTATAAAAAACAAGGTTTCAAAAATGGCTAAAACAATAAAACATTCAGAATTTGTACTTATAGGTGGCGGCATAATGAGTGCCACATTGGCAATATTGCTTTTTGAAAAATTTCCTGGAAAAAAGATCACAGTTATTGAAAAGCTTCCCAAAATGGCAGAGGAAAGTTCGGAGGCGTGGAATAATGCCGGAACAGGACATGCTGGTAATTGTGAATTGAACTATACACCAGAGAAAAAAGGAATAATAGACTCCCAAAAGGCGATTACAATAGCCGAACAATTTAAAGAGACCTTGGGTTTTTGGAGGGATTGTGCCGAGAAGGGATATATTAATAATATCTCTAAATGTATACATGCCGTTCCCCATATTAGTTTTGTTCAAGGGAAAAAGGATGTGGCTTTTTTAGAAAAAAGATGGCAAATTTTAAAAGAAATCTCTCATTTTAAGGAGATGGTTTTCTCTAAGGATATTGAAGAAATAAAGCAGTGGATACCGTTGATGATGGAGGGAAGGCCGAGCAAAACCAAAGAAGTAGCTGCAACTTATTTTGAGGATGGTTATGATGTGAACTTTGGGGAAATTGCCGATCAAATTTTTCGTTTTTTGGCTAAACAGGATAATGTACAATTACTAAACTACAGTAATGTTTACAATTTACAGCAAACAAACAATAAACGCTGGTTATTAAGCATTAAGGGACAGAATGTTGGTAAACATTGGAAATTGGTTACGAATTATGTTTTTATAGGAGCAGGAGGGGGCACTTTACCGTTACTTGAAAAGTCGAACATAAAGGAAGCCAAAGGTTATGGAGGTTTCCCAATAAGTGGTTTGTGGTTACGTTGTACAAATCCTGAAATTATTGAAAAACATGAAGCCAAGGTATATGGAAAAGCTAAAAAAGGTTCGCCACCTATGTCGGTGCCGCACATGGATACCCGAATGATCAATGGACGTAAGGAGTTGTTGTTTGGGCCTTTTGCAGGCTTTACTACCAAGTTTTTAAAGCATGGTTCTATGTTTGATTTGCCTCGATCTGTTGAATTCGACAATATTATGAGTCTTTTAGGAGCAGGGTATCAAAACTTACCATTAGTTAAATACCTTGTTAAACAGGTAAGCCTGAGTTTTAAGGACCGTATGGAGATGTTACGCGAATTTTACCCTGAAGCTAACGATGATGACTGGAAAATGGTCGTGGCCGGACAACGGGTGCAAATTATTAAGCGTAATAAAAAAGGTTTTGGTAAGTTGGAGTTTGGTACTGAAATTATAGTATCCAAAGATAAAACGATTGCTGCACTTTTAGGAGCATCGCCAGGAGCCTCTACGTCCTACTCGGTAATGAAAAATGTTCTTGAAAAATGTTTCTAGTTAAAAGAGGTCTTAAAAGTTTATTCTGAATAACAAAATAAATAGCTTTTTAAGACCTCATTCGACATGCTTGTTCTAATAAAGTTCTTTAATCTTTTTAAGTTTGGATTTCCACAGCTTTAAAGATTCTTTGTGGGCTTTAATATTATTTAGCACTTCCTTAACCAATGGATTGTCGTCGTCCACGTTAGTAAAAAATTGCAGATTGTTTTCCAATTGATTGATCTGGTGCTTGGTTTCGTCTATTTTCTTACGAATAAACGAACGTTCGTTATCCAAGTTACTTGTGTCGTCAGAATCACCGCTATTTAAGTTTTCTAATTTATTTTCAAACTTGATCATTTCAATTTCATTCTTGTCCATATTTAAACTGGACAACAATTCATCTATAGTTTTGTTAAATTTGCCTTCAATATAGCGCTTGTCGTTTGGTACGCGTCCTAAATTTTTCCACTCATTTATATGGGCCTTTATTGTATCCAAGTTTGCGGATTTGTCACCAGTTAATTTTAAAACCTTTAGCGTTTCCAGAAGTTCATGTTTTTTGTTAAATGCCTCTAAGTGTTCCTTGCTAGCTGCATTTTTTAAGGCATGTAACCTATCAAAGTAGTAGTTGCAGGCAGTTTTAAATTGCTTCCATATCCTATCGCTGTCTTTGCGGGGAACATGACCAATTTTTTTCCAGTCACTTTGGATTTTTTTCATCAAAGAGGTGGTTACCTCATAGTCTTCACTGTCTTTATTATCTTCAGCTATTTTAACAAGTTCTAATTTCTTCTGGAGGTTGTTGTACTGTTCCTTTTTTAAGTTTTTATAAAAGGCATTTTTTTGACGGTTAAAACGCCTTACGGCATCTTTAAACTTTGCCCAAGTACTTTCGTTTACTTTCAAGGGGACTTTTCCAGCATCAAAGAAGTCGTTTCTTAAACTTTCAATTTCTTTAATTTTCTTTTGCCAACCATTATGGGAGCTGGCTCCTTGTTCATTTATTGTTTCAATATTGGCAATAATTTCAAGTTTTTTATCGAGGTTTTTTTCATAAACTTTATCAAGATCTTGAAAGTACAATTGCCGTTTGTCGTTAATGGCCTTTGTAGCAGCTTTAAAGCGTTGCCATATAATTTCACGATGTTCTTTGCCAACTGGACCTAATTCTTCTTTCCACATTTTGTGAAGCTCTTGAAGCTCCCTAAATGCACGCATCACATTGTCGTCTTTAGCTAATTCTTCAGCTCGCTCAATGATTTTGAGCTTTTTCTCTAGATTGTGTTTAAAGTCTAAGTCCCTTAAATCACGATTTAAATGCAAAAAGTCATAAAACATTTCTACATGATGGTGGTAGCTGTTCCAGGCATTGTTGTATTTATCTCTTGGAATGGGACCGGTGTTTCTCCAGCGTTCTTGTAGCTCTTTAAAGTGCTTATATGTTGTGTTTATGTTTTCTTCAACGTTTATAAGCCCTTTAAGTTCTTCAATAATTTCAAGTTTAGTAGCTAAATTTTGTTTAAGGTTCTTTTCGATGTTTTTGTAGTGCTCATTAAGTTTAGCACGGTAATCCCTGTAGGCCTCTTTATAACGTTTTTGGATAGGAGATGAATAGTAAAAATCAATTTCGTTTCCACCGTCATTTAAAAATTCTTCTTTTTTTTCGTCGAGCAGTTCCTGAAATTTAGCTTTAAACTCAGAATTTATACTTTCTACATGCGATTTTATAGCTTGTACTTTTTCTTTTTTTAGAAGGTTTTCAAGCTCAATTGCCAAGGATTCGAGAGACATTTTGTCGTATTCCTTAACTTCAATGGTATGACGTTCTTTATTGCCTTCATCTTCAGCATCTTCGGCATTCGATTCATCTATTTCATTAAGAATTTCATCGTGTCCTTCTTCGTCTTTAGCTTCCTCTGTATTATTGGTTGTATCGGGCACATCGGAAGTACTTGAACTAGGTGTAGGATCTGTCTGAGCAGTATCGGCAGAAGTACTAGTCTCAGGTACAACTTCAAGATGGTTTTCTGTGGTTGTATCTGTTTCTGCGTCCTTCTTCTTGTCAACTTGGGAAGTATTCGTTACATCGTCATTATTAGATGGATTTGCAGGGGGATTAACGCTCTCGTTTTCTTCTGCTTTATGCGTATTATTTATCTCAGACATTTTAAAAATGTTTAGGTTCGTTAAGTTTCTTCAAAGTTTAAATATACTAACAACTCTATTATTTACAAAGGAGTAGTAGCGTTTTAATAGTTTATTTATTTGTTTTAATTAGGAATTCCATATAGACCAGGCTTTTTCGGCCTGAAATTGCAACATGGCCAAACCGTTAACGGTCGTAGCATGAGCCATTTTTCCTAATTTAAGAAATTTAGTTTCTTCGGGATTGTATATTAAGTCAAATAATATATGTTTTTCGGTAATGGCTTTATATGGAATATCTGGGCAATTGTCGATGTTTGGGAAGGTGCCCAAAGGTGTACAATTTATGATTAATTGATGCGATTTAATATCGTTTTCTGTCAATGAAGTATAGGTGTAATCCACACCTTTAGAAGCTTTTCGGGATACATAGCTAATGTCTATGCCTAGCTTTTTAAGGCTATAGGCAATAGCCTTGCTAGCACCACCGGTCCCTAATATTAAAGCTTTTTTGTGATGTTTTTTTAAATAAGGTTTCAAAGATTTTTTGAAACCATAGCAATCGGTGTTGTAGCCAACAAGTTTACCTTTTTTTGTGATCTTAATCGTGTTTACTGCACCTATGGCTTTTGCCTTTTTATTTACTTTGTTTAAATAAGGGATAACTTGTTCTTTATAGGGAATGGTTACGTTTAGACCTTTTAGTCCTTCCGTATTTTTAATGATTTCTGGAAATAAGTCAATAGATTCTATATCGAAATTCTCATAGGAGGTGTCTGCTATTTGTTCTTCTTCAAACTTTAGTTTAAAATATGTCTTTGAAAATGAATATGAAATATTCTTACCTAAGAGCCCTAATTTTTTAATCATGTATTTTTCTGGTTTTTTGTCCGTAAATTTCTAGTGCTAGTACAATGGCTATCCCCAGTATTATAAAGCCAATGGCGTAATAGGTTTCACCCTGTAAATCTGGGACATAGCGTTTGTAGTTCGCTATTATTTTTTCTCCAGCAGAATCCAGCAGATAGCTGCCGTCGTTCTGCATTTTATAAATTGTTTTTTTCCATGGCCATACCACGCCTAGAGAGCCTATAATGAAGCCTATAATGACGGAAAGTGTAATGCTTTTATAGTGTTTTAAAATGTAGTTTAACAGATGGGAAAACGTTACTAGTCCTGTAACTGATCCTAATGTGAAAACAGCTAAAACTTTAAGCATTCGCAAGCGTTCTACATTGTCAATAAAGCCAAAGTCACCTTTAATAATCTCGTAGAAGGTATCATATAGTGCGTTAACGGAATCGACCAATAGAAGTACATAGTTTCCCAGAAGAATTAAGATAAAAGAACCAGAAAACCCAGGAAGGGTCATGCCCGATACACTTATTATGCCACAAAAAAATACAAACCATAGATTGTCATTTTCTTTGGCTGGATTCAAAAAGCTGATACTCAATCCAATTATTATACCAATTGCCAAGGAACTGTATGTTTTGTAATTCCAATCCCTAAAATCTTTGTTTATATAATAGATAGAGCCAATGATCATACCAAAAAATACGCTCCATACATAGAGTTCATAATGTTTAATAAGATAATCTAAAGCTTTGGATACGCTAAAGTAGCTTACAATCATGCCAAAGAAGAGCAGGCTTAAAAAACGACCATTAACATAGTTGTAAAAGCTTTTAAACCGTCCGTTAAAAAGTAGTTTAAAGGCTTTTCTGTTTATTTTTTGCAGAGAATAAATAAACTCTTCATAAAAACCAGCAACAAAAGCAACAACACCACCAGAGACACCAGGAACCTTATTGGCCGCTCCCATACCCAATCCTTTGAGAACAAGAAATATTCTATCGGTAAGTGTTCTAGTACTTTGCATTATTGTTTTTTAGATCCTAATTTTTCAAGAATAAAAATAGTTAAAAATCCCAGAACCATTAGTGTTACAGCAAATCCAATTTGGTGTTCTCCACTAAAAGCAAATGGAGACACACTTTCCTGTAAAAGTGGCGTTTTAATACCTTTTGAGTTGGTGTGCCAGCTAAGGGTTTCTTTCCAGGGCCAAACTTTATTTAAAGAACCAAAGATAAAACCTGTGAGTAAAGCCAGTGTAATATTGTGGTAGTGTTTGAAAAGCCATTTTAAGATATGACTAAAACTTAGTAATCCAAAAACTGCACCTGTAATGAAAATGAGTAGTTTTTTAATGTCAAAATCATGAATAGCATCACTAAGTGTTTTATAGGCGCCAAGGATGATAAGGATAAAAGACCCGGAAATACCTGGTAATATCATTGCACAAATAGCAATTGCCCCGGCAAAAAACAGGAATGAAGTACTGGTGCTTGCACTAATTATGGGAAGGGCACTTATATAATAGGCTATGGCACTGCCAATAATTAATGTAATTATAGTGGAGATATTCCATTTAGTAATTTGTTTACCAACAAAATAAATACTTGCGATAATAAGGCCAAAAAAGAATGACCAGATTAAAACAGGGTGGTATTCTAATAAATATTTTGCAATCCTCATGAATGAAACGTAACTGGCAATAATTCCTATTAGGAGAGCTACAATAAAGCTTCCGTTTAACTGTATCCAAAATGATTTAAAGCCTTTGTTGAACAGTGTTTTAAAGAGTGACCCGTTTACATTGCTAATAGTCTCAATAAGTTCTTCGTAGATGCCTGATATAAAGGCGATTGTTCCTCCTGAAACACCCGGTACAGCATCGGCAGCACCCATTGCCAATCCTTTTAAAGTAATGGTTAAGTAGTTGGATAAACGTCGTTGCATATTTTGATTTTAACAAAAATCAAAGGTATGCATTTTAATGAAACCTTAGAGACAGTTTGTGGCGCGTTTTTCAAATTTGTTATAGATATAAACTAAGGCTTAAAACCAGAATTTAACAGAGCCAGATAAGGATTTTCATAACGAAAAATGCCCAAAAAAAAGCATAACAAAACTGAAAGGAAAATCTAAACAGTCTCTTAGTTTATAGATTCGCTTTTAGTAGGTTTTTTACGAGCTTTTTATTGGAAACTTTTGGAAAGAGCTCGTCGATAATAAAACTGTACTCTCTGTTGTAATCGAGTGCGTTTTTTAAATGAAATGTACCCTTGTCAATTTCATTTAACGATAAGTAAAGACCGGCCAAACGAAATTCTAATTCAGCATTTTCAGGGTAAAACTCAACAGCCTGTTCAAAATTGTAAATAGCTGCTTCGGGTTCACCTAGTTTAATAAGCAAATCGCCTCTGGATAACCAAGTGTTTAGTTCGTAGTTTCCCAGTTCTAATGTTTTTTTATAGCCACGTTCGGCTTCTTCATAATAGTTGAGCCTATGGTTTATTTGCGAGTATAATTTCCAGTAGATAACATTCTCTGTATCTATGTTAATTGCCTTGTTTATGTAGTATAGTGCTTTTTTATAATTTTTTCTTCGGTTATAAAACTTGGTAATGGCTATCCATCCTTTATCTAATAAAGGGTCTTCGTGAACAGTTTTATAAAAATATTGAACAGCTAAATCGTCTTTTCTTAATTTTTCGTAACAATGTCCTATACGTAGCAGTGCAAAGGATGTTGGGTCCTCTAACTTTAATGTTATACTATAGTTTTCTATGGCTTCTTCAAAGCGGTTTAATTTTTCAAGTACTTTACCGCGTTCAAGATATGCCCCTACAAAAGTGTCGTCTGAAATAATGGCAAAATCGAAGGCAGCTAACGATTTTTTATAATTTTTCAGATTGTAATATTGTTTGCCAAGTTGGTGCCAAGCAACTTCACTGTAAGGACTTTTGTCCAAAAACATATTAAGGTAGCTAATGGCCTCATCGCTTTGGTCCAAATACTCAAAACAGTAAATAACATTGTAAAGAGCGGAGTAATCCTCTATGTCTTCTTCTAAGCACTTCATGAAAGCCATTTTAGCCTCTTCAAACTGATCCAGAAATAAATATTCCATACCAATTAAAGAGTAAAGGTCTGCAACGTCATCAGTTAAATCTAATGCTTTTTTAAGCACATTGATAGCCTGTTGGTGTTCGTCTTTTTTCGATAATATATTGGCTTTTTGAATAAAGATCTCATCGTTGGTTGGATCTAAATTATAAAGTTCGTTTAGTAACGTATCTGCTTCTATAAGCTTATTTTCAAAAACATAAACTTCAACTTTAAAAAGTCTCAGGTTAATAGACGACGGGTGTTGATCTAAGCCTAACTTAATAGCTTTTTTTGCTAAAGCTATCTTACCTTGGTTTAAGTAATGATGTATTATGTTCTCAAACTCTTCGGAATCGAAAAACAAAACGTGGTTTGTTTTTAGCATAGATTCGAACTTGGTAAGAGGCAAATTATTGTTGTCTTCGGGACTAAACTCCATAGGCACAATGGTATTGTTTCTACCTTAATAAATTTAAGGTTCTAAAGCATTTTTTTAGAAGAATTACTCAAATGTTTTTAACAAAGTAATGAACAGGTGTTAGTTTTATTTTTACTTTTCTTTGTTTTTGTTTGATTGTTAGTGTGTTATGTTTTATTGTTGCTTTTGGTTTATTGTGTTTAGAATAGCAATAATGATGCCACACCCTTTAATAATTTCATCATTTGAGACGGTAAGAGGCGGGGTAATTCTTACGGCTTTAGGCTCGAAAAGTAACCAGAATAATATCAATCCTTTATTTTGAGCGTTAAGAATTAAGTCATTTACAATAGTAGATGAAGGCATAATAAGAGCCAACATTAATCCTTTTCCTCGTATTTCTTTAATGAGCGGGTGGATTAAAAGTTTACGGATAAGTGCTTCTTTTTCCTGAGCTTTCTGCATTAGGTTGCTGGTTAGGACTTCTTGAAGCGTAGCATGAGCTGCGGCGGCTATAAGCGGATGTCCTCCAAACGTGGTAATATGCCCTAGTTTGGGGCGGTCTTGAAGTAAGTCCATAAGTTTGCTCGAAGCTGTGAAGGCTCCAATAGGTAGTCCGCCTCCTAAACCTTTGCCACTAACTAAAATATCAGGGATACAATTGTAGTGTTCAAAACCAAAAAGTTTTCCAGTACGACCTATGCCTGGCTGGATCTCATCTAAAATGAGTAACGCTCCAACTTTTGTACACTGTTCTTTAACCTTTTCCAGATAGTCATTTTCTGGTACTATAAAGCCAGCTCCACCTTGAATGGTTTCTAAAATAACACAAGCGGTTTGGGATGTAATGTGTTTTAAATCGTTTGTATCATTAAAAGCGATGAAGCGTGTGTTTGGTATTAAGGGCCTAAATGCTTGTTTGCGCTCTTCAAACCCCATCACACTCATGGATCCCATTGTATTGCCGTGATATGCTTTATGTGCAGCGATTACTTCGCTTCTGCCCGTAGCTCGTTTGGCTAGTTTTAATGCGCCTTCGATGGCTTCGGTTCCGGAATTTGTTAGGTAGGTTTTTTCTAAAGGAGCTGGTAAATTTTTAGCTAATAGTTTGGTGAGCTGCACAGCCGTTTTTTGGATGTACTCGCCATACACCATAACATGTAAATATTTGTCTAGTTGCTCCTTGATAGACGCGTTTACTTTTGGGTGTTTGTGTCCCAGGGTACAGGCAGAAACACCAGCGACAAAGTCCAAATAAGCTTTGTTATTGGTATCGTATATGTAAGACCCTTCTGCATGGGAGATCTCTAGAGAAAGGGGATGAGGGGATGTTTGTGCTTGGTATTTAAAAAAGTCTGAGGTCATGGCTATTTGCTCGTTTTGTTTTTTAAGGAGTCTTTAGCCTTTTGTTGGTCTTTAATATGTTGCGGCAACCTTCGTGAGGCCTTTGGGTCTTCATCTTCTTTGGTTTTAGCTTCACTATCGGCTTTTTCCATACGTTCTACCATAGCGTCGTCAAAGAATTCCTCTTGAGGTACATAGTCTTCTAAACCTTTTATTTTAGGAAGGTTTAATGGCGGATCGTCTTTAAATAAATCGTCGACACTTTTTGGGCGTTCTTCTTCACGCCAATCAAAATCTTTTAGTAGCTTGTCTTTTTCCTGATATTTGGACTCTGGGTATAAGCCTCCGTCAGTTTGATTTAACCTAGTATATTCCTCGATGTCCCCTTCAGAAAATAGCATGTAAATGCTTCCCGATTTGGCTTTGTCTATCCCTATTAATTCTTGTTTTTCGTTTCGCGTGTAAAAGATAGACTCGGCATTTTTGTTGATGTTAACTTTGCGCAAGGTGTTTTCGTCATTAAATAATCCAACCAATCGAAGGCCTTTTATTTGGTTGTACCCATCGTCACTAAGGGTGTCTTTACTTATAATAAAGGCGTTATTAAAAACAATCAGGGAGTCTAACTTTTCCGTTTTGGTATTGGATATTAAATGAATGGTGTCTCCAGTCATTTGGTTTTCTAAGTTCCAAAGAACGGGTTTGCGTTTTTTGGTAAAGGCATCATTGGCTGCAGAACGGGAAATATTAATTAACTGCATTAAACCTGTTTGTTGGTTAAAATGGATAGAATCTGCCTTACCACTTAAATCAGATTTATAAATTTTTACATTTCTAAAGGCTCTGGTAATGCGTTTTTCTGGTTTGCCAGTAACCATCAAGGTGTCGCCGTGTATGTAAATGGAATCTTTTTCCTGAACACTTATGGCTAAGGCTTTTTTTGTAATGAAGACGGAGTCTTTTTCTTTAAATACTTCAGCGTAATGTCCTTTTATGATACTATTGTTTATGGTGTCTGTAACGGTAATGTTGTTAGTAGCCGAAGCAAAACTTTTGGTATTGTCAAAATATAAACTATCACCCTCTACAATACGGTTGTCGTAGTCTATCCGGGCTTTTTTAATAGCGTGACCTATTTTGGTTTTTGTGTCGTAAAATCCTTTTTCACAGTAGGTATGGCTCTCTTTTGTTGTTATGGTTGATGGCCCGTATAAATATGCATGTCCAGTATCGGAGTAAAAATCGAAAAAGTTTGATTTTACTGTTGCTTCTTCATTAACTAGTACCACATCGGTAACAAACTGGTATTTTTTTTGATTCATGTAGTAGCGCCCTATTTTACTGGTTATGGTTCCAGATGAATCTTTTACTACTTTGCCTCCTGTTCTATAGTATGCTTGTTGTTTTACACGGTCAAAATACAGCGTGTCTGATGTTACCGTAGAGTTGGGATCCTTTAGTACTACTTCTCCACTAGCATAGGCTAGTAGAGACTTGCCACTGTATTCTATATATTTGGAGGTCATGGTTATGGTATCTGCTTGAATCATTTTTACGTTGCCATAGGCTTCTATAAATTTTTCAGAGCCGTAGTGTATAGCTTTATCGCACCATAGATTAATGCTTCCGTGTACAATATGAACTTGTTGTGAGTCGTCTCGGGTAAAAACATTGGCACCGGGATATTTTTCTTCATCAAAGGTTAAAAAACCCGAATACGGGATTTCAATGACTTTCTTTTCCTGTGCATCAAGTTTAATAGAAAGAGTTAGGCTAAGGATTGTTATAACGTAAAAAAGATATGATAGTTTCAAAGTATACTTATTTGTGGCAACAAAAATAACGATAATAATAATTTATAATTGTATGGTTACAAAAAACGCTCCAAAATATTTTGGAGCGCTTGGTCACATTAGTTACTAATAGATGTTTAAATACTTTAAACGGGTTTTCCTAAGATTGCTAATTATTTTGACCAATCTGTCTTTCCTTTTTCTTTTTTTACAAAAACAATCTTACTTGCAATATAAATACCTTGGTTAAAAATACCGTCTGAGTCTTCAATAAGGTTAGGTATTTCTTCTCCCTTAAAAGCAACGTGTATTTTTTCTTTTTCTCTATTTAAATTTTTAAGTTTTTCAGACAGTTTTGAGAATTCTTCTTCACTAGTGTATACATTAATTATTCTGTCGTTCTCTATTTTTAATTTGAAATAAGGGCTTCTTAATATATTGTTTTTGCTTAATATTTTAAAGTAGTCATAAGATTTAAGTTCTGAATTTGAAAGGTCATTTTGGTTTGCAGAATTAATTGCATTTTCAAATTCAATAGCTTTATCTTCAGGGTATCCATGAAGACTTTTGAAATCAATTAGTTTAATATAAATATCACCTTCATGATAATTTTGATTTTTTTTGTTACAGGCTAAAATGCATAAAAGAAGTAATGCTAACGGTAGTTTTTTCATAAAAATTCGAAAGGGAAGTATATTGTACGATTTTGTTCGTAATAATATCTTGCTTGATGTTAAATTAGTATCGATGAGGAAAAGCTGTAAGTTGCTTAGAGTCAATAAAAAATGATTTTAAAAATGTATTTGACCTTAGTTTCTTGTTGATAAAAACAATATAAGCTAAAAATTAATTCGTGAATAATTTCAGTAAGAATATTTACTTTAAAGATATTAAAATTTATGGCGTTTATAAAGGTTAATATAAAAAAAGACTACATTTTAAGTAGTCTTTTTTTTATATAGGATTATAGAGAGGTTTTTACTTAACCAATTGCTGTCTAAAAATAGTTTGCTTTCTATCTGGTCCTACAGAAACAATTGTAATAGGGATTTCCAGTTCTTTTTCCAAAAAAGCAATGTATTCGTTTAGAGCTTCCGGAAGTTGTGATGCATCATCCATGGCCGTTAAATCTTCATTCCAACCTTTAAATTCAGTATAGATAGGTTCTACATTTTCTGGTTCGATATTGTACGGGAAATGTTCTATTGTTTCTCCTTTATATTTATAAGCGGTACATACTTTAAGGGTTTTAAAACCAGAAAGCACGTCGCCTTTCATCATCATTAACTGTGTTACGCCATTAACTTGACAAGCGTATTTTAAGGCTACAAGGTCTAACCAACCACAGCGTCTGGGACGTCCTGTAGTTGCACCAAATTCGTTTCCTACACGTGCCATGGTTGCTCCATCGTTATCGAACAATTCGGTAGGGAATGGTCCGGAACCAACTCGGGTAGTGTAAGCCTTGAAGATACCGAATACTTCACCAATTTTATTAGGAGAAACACCCAAGCCTGTACAAGCACCGGCCGCTGTTGTATTACTGGAAGTAACAAATGGATAGGTTCCAAAATCAATATCCAATAAAGAGCCTTGAGCGCCTTCGGCAAGAATGGTCTGACCTGCTTTTTGAGCCTGGTATACATACTCTTCGGAGTCAATAAACTTAAGTGATTTTAAAGTTTCTACTGCTTCGAAGAACTCGGCTTCCAGTTCTTTTAAATCATATTGAATGTCAACATTGTAAAACGAAATCATGGATTCGTGTTTGTCGGCTAGGGCTCTGTAGCGGTCTTTCCAGTCGCTTAATTCTAAATCGCCAACACGAATGCCATTTCTACCAGTTTTATCCATATATGTTGGTCCAATACCTTTAAGGGTGGATCCAATTTTTGCTTTTCCCTTAGCAGCTTCACTGGCAGCATCTAATAAACGATGCGTGGGTAAGATTATATGTGCTTTTCGGGAAATAAGCAATGATTTTCTATAGTCTATGTTTTGCTCTTCTAATTTGTCAAGTTCTTTTTTAAAGATAACAGGGTCAATAACAACGCCATTACCAACTAAATTAGTGGCATCTTCATGAAAGATTCCTGATGGAATAGTATGCAATACGTGTTTTTTACCATTAAAAACCAGTGTGTGACCAGCATTTGGTCCGCCTTGAAAACGTGCTATAATATTATAGTTCGATGTAAGTACGTCAACAATTTTTCCTTTGCCTTCGTCTCCCCATTGTAATCCTAGTAGTAAATCTACTGCCATTGTAAAAAATAATTAGTTGGTTGATTTTCTGTTTCCGTAAAAGTAGAGTGAGTGATTGTTGATTTCAATATCAAAAATCTCTTCGATTGTTTTTTTTATTGATTCGATCCTGGGATCGCAAAATTCTATAACTTCTCCTGTATCTGTAAGGATGACATGATCGTGTTGCCTGTCGAAGTACGATTTTTCGTAGTGCGCTTGGTTTTGACCAAATTGATGTTTCCTAACCAAGCCACATTCTAAAAGCAACTCTATTGTATTGTACAAAGTAGCACGGGAAACGCGATACTTTTTATTTTTCATGCTAAGATATAGGGATTCTATATCGAAGTGTTCTGTATTATTATAAATTTCTTGCAGTATAGCGTAGCGTTCGGGTGTTTTTCTGTGCCCGTTGTTCTCTAAGAAACTTGTAAATACGCTTTTTACTATTTCTTGATTTTTTGTATCTGCCTTTGCATTCATAATTTCGTCGCAAATTTACACTTTTTTTACACTCTGGAAACCTTATCTATACCATTAATTTTTTTAAGTTTCTCCAAAAGCTTTTTTAATAGTGTCTTGTTTTTTACAATTACGTTAATTTTCCCCGAAAACAATCCGTCATCACTTTCAAAACTCAGGCTTTTCATGTTTACGTGCATATTGGACGAAATAATTTGTGTGATGTCGTTAACCAGTCCAATATGATCGATACCAGATACAGCAATTTGAGCCAAAAACTCTTGTTGTGTTGAATCGATCCATTTGGCAGACATAATCCGGTATGCATAGTTGGATTGCATACTTAAGGCATTTGGACAGTTCTTTTTGTGTACCTTAATACCTTCGGTAACAGTTACAAAACCAAATACTTCGTCTCCAGGAATTGGGTTGCAGCAATTTGCCAGTTTATAGTCAAGCTTTTCTTCTTCTTTGCCGAAAACAATAGAATCGTAGTTAGCAGTTACTTCTTCTTTTTCGAGTTCGTCTTTGCTTATATGAGGTTTTCGGGATATTTTATTCTTGATAAAACTCATTAAGACATTGCTCCTGGATGCAGCAAAATCCTTAAGCATCGTATTGTCGATGGTGCCAATACCAACGCGATAAAATAAATCTAAACTGGTTTTAAGTTTAAAATAGTTTACCAGCTCGTTAACGGAAGATTCGTTAAGGGTTATTTTAAGTTGTTTTAATTTTCTTCGCAAAATTTCCTTGCCTTCTTCTCCAATATGCTTTTTGTCTTCTTTTAAAGCAGATTTTATTTTGCTTCTGGCTCTTGCAGTAGTGGCATAGTCCAACCAATTGGCATTGGGTTTTGCCGACTCCGAGGTTAGTATGCTAACTTGGTCACCACTGTGTAGTTCATGACTTAAGGGAACCAGTTTGCCATTAACTTTTGCGCCCCTAGTTTTCATCCCTACTTCGGTATGGATACTAAAGGCAAAGTCGAGAGATGTGGCTCCTTTAGGCAATGATTTTAGTTCGCCGGCAGGTGTAAAAACAAAAATCTCTTTTGAGTAAAGATTTAGTTTAAATTGTTCTACAAAATCTACGGCGTTGGTATCAGGGTTTTCTAATGCTTCCTGTAGTTTGTTAATCCAGCTCTCTAAGTTATCTTCTTTCTCGCTTGCTTGTTTGTATTTGTAATGCGCAGCATAGCCTTTTTCGGCGATTTCGTTCATGCGTTCACTGCGTATTTGTACTTCTACCCAACGTCCTTTGGGACCCATAACGGTAATGTGTAAGGCTTCGTATCCTGTCGATTTAGGAGATGATATCCAATCGCGTAACCTAATAGGGTTGGGTCTAAAGTGGTCGGTTACAACCGAATAAATCTTCCAAGCTAAAAATTTCTCGTTTACATCTTCACTCTTATAAATAATCCTAATGGCAAACTTATCATAAACTTCGTCAAATGAAACGCCTTGTTTAACCATTTTCCTCCGAATGGAAAAAATGGACTTGGGTCGTCCTTTTATGGTATATTCAAGTTGTTCTTTGTCTAAGGATTTTTTTATAACGTCGCTAAATTCTTTAATATACAGGTCTTGTTCTTCTTTACTTTCTTTAATTCTGTTAAGAATGTCGAAGTAAACATCGGGCTCTGTATATTTTAAGCCTAGATCCTCAAGTTCTGTTTTTATGTTGTAAAGTCCAATACGATGGGCTAAGGGCGCGTAAATGTATAAGGTTTCCGAAGCGATTTTAACTTGCTTGTCTGGCCGCATGGAATCCATAGTTTGCATGTTATGGAGCCTGTCAGCTATTTTAATGATGATAACGCGTACGTCATCATTCAATGTTAAGAGCATCTTTCTAAAGTTCTCTGCTTGTAAGGATACGTCCATATCTTTTTTAAGGGAAGATATTTTGGTGAGTCCGTTTACAATGCGTGCAACTGTAGCACCAAACAAGCGCTCTATATCGTCAATAGTATAATTTTTGCTATCTTCTACAACGTCGTGAAGTAATGCAGCAGCAATGGATGTCGCATCTAAACCAATTTCTTGAGCTACAATTTTAGCTACTGCCAGTGGGTGGAAAATATATGCTTCTCCTGATTTTCTACGTTGATCTTTATGGGCATCCAATGCCACGTCAAAGGCACTACGAATAAGTTTTTTGTCGTCGCTAGTAAGTGTGGTATAGCTAACTCTTAATAACTCTTTGTAGGCTTTGGTAATGGCTGCGTTCTCTTTTTCTATGGCTTCCTCTGTCATAAATTAAAAATAACATAAAGAATGTTAATTACCAATAGGTTTATGGTTTTTATAGTGTGTTTTTAAGGTTTAAGGTGTTAAAAACTTGACAAGCTGCGAAATAGCTTTTCCTCTGTGTCCTATCTTGTTTTTTAGGCTTAAATCCATTTCAGCAAATGTTTCACTATAGTTTTCGGGTTTAAAAATGGGGTCGTAACCAAACCCCTTGTCTCCTTTTTTACTCTTGGTGATACTACCTGGACAAATTCCGGTAAAGGTGTGAAGGGTATTGTTAAGGTACAAGGCAATTACGGTTTTAAATTGGGCATTTCTGTTGGATTTAGAATCCAGTTCCAAAAGTAATTTGTTCATATTGTCATTGGCATTACGCTGATTACCAGCATAACGTGCTGAGTAAACGCCAGGAGCGCCATTTAAAGCAGCAACTTCTAGTCCCGTGTCGTCGGCAAAACAATCCAAGCCGTAATGGTTCTTTATGTATTGGGCTTTTTGAATGGCATTCCCTTCAATAGTGTTTTGGGTTTCAGGAATATCATCCAAACAGTTTATGTCTTTTAAACTTAAAAGTTTAATGTGTTCTGGCATTAAAGCTTGTACTTCTTTAAGCTTATTTAAATTATTGGTAGCAAATACAAGTTGCATAGAATCGTTAGTTTTAGGGGGCAAAAATACAACTATTTGGGGCAAACAAAAGCCGTTGAAACTGATTAGTTAACAGATTATCTTTATTTTTTGTATGGCTTCTTTTATGCCAGTCGTGGCAGGTTTGGCAATTACTGTTAAGTTGTGTTTGCTTTCTATGGCAGGTTTAGGGTCGATAAAATAAATGGGAGTATTGGTAGGGACATAATGTATCAATCCAGCAGCGGGGTATACTTGCATGGACGTGCCAATAATTATTAGTATATGGGCTGTCTCACAAATGTTAATGGCAGACTGCATCATGGGAACATCTTCACCAAACCATACAATGTGTGGGCGTAATTGGTAGCCCTTTTTACATGTGTCGCCTAGGATAAGATCTGTTGTCCATTTTTGAATATCTAATGCGTCGTAGGTACTTCTTACCTTTAACAGTTCGCCATGTAGGTGGATTACATTAGAGCTTCCTGCACGTTCGTGAAGATCGTCGACATTTTGGGTAATGATGCTTACTTTAAATTCCCTTTCTAAGGTTGCCAAATCCATATGTGCTTGATTTGGGCTAACTTCAAACAATTGGCGTCGTCGCTGATTGTAAAAATCGAGTACCAATTCTGGGTTTGCCCGAAATCCTTCGGGAGTAGCAACTTCCATAACATCATGGCCTTCCCATAGTCCGTTGGCATCCCTAAAGGTCTTAATCCCGCTTTCGGCGCTCATACCCGCTCCAGTAAGTACAACAATATGTTTTTTCATTTATTATTCGTTAATGGCTATTGGTAGTTAGTTGATTGTGCAATGGTAAAGAACTATTAATTTTAAACCATCTCAATTAACAAAAACAACTTGTGCCGTTCAGGCGGACAATTTTAATAACAAAGTTAAAGGTAATCATCTTGTTGCTTTGAACAAAATAAAGAGATAGATCATTTATGTGCCTAAAAACTTTAGTAGTTTTGTGTTATGATAGATGTAAAACTACTAGAGTACCTTGAAGGTTACCTGACCGGTAATCGTAAAGCGCGTTTTGAATCGGTTTTATCACAGCGTACAAAGCATTTTACCGTAGCCACCGAAGATGTATACCAATTACATAATACCAGCGCTGTGATACGAAGCTGTGATGTTTTTGGTATTCAGGAAGCAAACATTATCGAAGAGCGTAATACCAAACGTATCGATAGAGAAATAGCTATGGGAGCACAAAAATGGGTGGATTTAAATCGCTATACGAGTGTGAAAGATTGTATAGTTGATTTAAAGCAAAAGGGGTATCAAGTTGTAGCCACTACACCGCATACGGATGATTGTTTATTGCACGAGTTTGATATTCGTAAAAAGTCATGCTTTTTCTTTGGTAGGGAAACCGAAGGCGTGTCGCAAGAAGTACTGGATGCGGCCGATTGCTATTTAAAGATTCCTATGGTAGGGTTTACGGAGAGTTTAAATATTTCTGTGTCTGCAGCCATCATTTTACAGCATGTTACAACTAAATTGAGACAAACGGACATTGCCTGGCAACTAACAGAAACTGAACAGTTAGAGAAACGTTTGGATTGGTGCAAGAAAACAATTAAGCGTTATGATGATATTATAGCTCGTTTTTATAGTAAGGGGTAAGCAATATACTTAGGGGAATTTTACTCATTTATTGGTTAAATGGTTATATTTAAGGAACATAAAAGTTACGTCATGGAACATAATATGGTAGGTTGGTTCGAAATTCCTGTAAATAATATGGAACGGGCTAAAGCGTTTTACGAAGCTGTTTTTCAAGTAGAGATAAGTATACACGATTTTGGAGGTATGCTTATGGGATGGTTCCCTGATAGAGGGGAAGTGCCTGGAGCGCAAGGTACTTTGATTAAACAAGATACTTATGTGCCAAGTAGAGAGGGCACGCTTGTTTATTTTATAAGTGCGAATGTTCAAAATGAATTGGATAGGGTTAAAGTTGCAGGTGGGGAAATATATCAACAAAAGACCCAAATATCACCCGAACATGGGTATATGGGGGTTTTTATAGATAGTGAGGGTAACAGGGTTGCTTTGCATTCAAGGAATTAAGCGGTTGACCTTAATTCTAATGCGTAATCTTTTAGGCTAAAAAGAGGTTATAGCCTATTGCTTCGGCTTTTACTTAGAAGTTTGAATTCTTCATAGCATTCACTAATGGCATCTAATATTTGCAAATCGTTGGCGGTTTGTATAAAGCCTTTGGAATAATTACACTGGCTAACGATTTCATCAAGGTCTACACGATCTACATTTAAAAGTACGGTAAGCATTTCCCTATCAAATCGGGAAGCAAGCAAGTTTCTAATTTCATCGTCCTGCTTCATCTTTTTAAGCTTGCGTAATTCGTTAGGTTTTTTTCCGAACATACGATGTAAAAAGTCGGCTGGGTTGAAAATAGAGCCTAAAACCTTACTTACGGTACCTGGAGAGCTGGCTTCGTAACCTGTATTTGGAAGCCCGGAAATACTGTATCTGTAATTATTGTTAATGTCAGGAACTTGCTCAATGTCTACCTCTAAATAACCAGTAAGCCTTAATTGGTTAACCACCACTTCTTCGAGTGCCAATGCTAGTTCTGTTAGTTCTATTTTGGAATCTCCAAACTTTATCCAGTCATTAGTAACGCGTACTTTTATGGATTTAAAGCCTAAATAAGAAAAATGAAGGGTATCGTTTGCCTTGGCAGAAATTTGAAATTCCCCTTCTTTGTTGGTTGTTGTACCTATAACTTGGTTAAGGTTTACGATGTTCACGCTTTCAAGAAAGCTACCATCTGCTGCATTAACTACTACACCTTTTATTTTACTAGAGTTTTGCCCCAAACATAATGTAGAGGTGGTAACAAATAAAAAAAGTAGCAGATAATATTTCATGCGTTTATATTTACTGTTGTTCAAAAGTTAATGATGCATCCATATTGTCTCATTGTTATATCACAATTGAAAAGACTATGGATGCTTCATTGTTTTGATATGAAATTCTTAATTTGTTATAAAAGTACTAAACAAAATAACAAGATGGAGAATCTAAGTTTCATTTTTGACTTAAAATTAACAAATCCAAGAAAATTAAACGATATATTTAAATTCTATCGTCTGGATCTTCTGGGTCTTGAAAGGCCCGAACCTCCTTGGGTTGACTTAAAATCGGAACCAGAACGTCTTGGTTTTGAATTTGAAAATCGTTTTTCACTATTTTTTTTACGATCTCTTTTTCCACCACGACCTTTGCCGTCACGTTTTCCACCACGACCTCTATTCTCTGATACTTCAACATTTACAAATCGACCATTATGTTTAAAATCTGTAAAGAAAGTAAGTACTTTTTCTTGTAATTCATTTTCGGTATTAAAAAATGAAAAGCTATCTTTTACTTCAACTTTAAAGACATCGTCTCTGCCAAAGTCTAACATTTCTTTTAAGAAATCCTTTAGCTTCATCCAATCGTAGCCATCTTTTCTACCTACATTTATAAAGTAACGGGTAGAATTCGAACTTTCTTTATAATCACGACCACTATCACTTTCGCGGCTGCTGGATTCTGAGACGTTTAAATCTCTTGATTTTTGGTAATAGTTATAAAAACGTGTGAACTCAACCGAGAAGAATTTTTTTATCAGTTCGTCTTTGGTAGTGTCTTCAAATAATTCATTAATACTGCTTAAGTACTTGTCAATTTCATGATTGACTTCGGTGTTATGTACTTTATTGGCTAATGACATTAATTGCACTTCACAAATTTCCATTCCGTTTGGAATGTCTTTTTTATCGAAATTTTTCTTGATGATACGTTCGATACTTTTAATTTTTCGAACTTCACTTTTAGAAACAATAACCATAGAAACCCCTGTTTTACCGGCACGACCTGTACGGCCAGAGCGGTGGGTATATGTTTCAATTTCGTCTGGTAACTGGTAGTTTATAACATGTGTAATGTCATCTACATCAATGCCCCGAGCAGCCACATCGGTAGCGACCAGCATTTGTATTTGTTTGTTTCTAAAGGATTTCATTACTAAATCCCGTTGATTTTGACTTAAATCGCCGTGTAGAGCAGCAGCACTATAGCCATCTTCGATGAGTTGTTCTGCGACTTTTTGAGTGTCGCGTTTGGTACGACAGAAAACTACCGAGAATATATCGGGGTTTGCATCAGCCAAACGTTTTAGGGCCTGGTAACGGTCTCTTGCGTTTACCAAAAAGTACTCATGGGTTACATTGCTAGTACTTTCATTTTTGTTACCTACAGTTATTTCTATAGGTTGGTGCATGAAATTTTTAGCAATGGTAGCGACTTCTTTGGGCATTGTTGCCGAAAATAGCCAGGTGCTTTTGTCTTCTGGCGTGTGCGATAAAATGGATGTTATGTCTTCATAAAAGCCCATGTTTAACATTTCGTCGGCTTCATCTAGAACAGCATATTCTATCTTCGAAATGTCTACCAAGCGTCTACTTATCATATCTTTCATACGACCAGGCGTGGCAACGATTATTTGGGCTCCTTTTTTTACGTCCCTTGCTTGTTCTGTGATACTTGATCCTCCATAGATCGCAACAACATTAAGTCCTTTACAATATTTGCCATATTGTTTCATTTCATTGGCGATTTGTAAGCAAAGCTCACGGGTAGGTGATAGGATGAGCCCTTGGGTGGTACGGCTATCTACATTTATTTTTTGTAGCATAGGAAATCCGAAAGATGCTGTTTTTCCAGTTCCTGTTTGCGCTAAAGCAACTAAATCGCCTTCTTTTTCTAATAAAATTGGAATAGCTTTGTTTTGTACTTCACTTGGTTTTTCAAAACCTAAATCGGTAATAGCCATTAAAAGGTCTTCATTAAGACCTAAATCTTGGAATGTGTTCATTCTGGTATAAGTATTCGATTATGTTTATGCGGTGTTACATTAGAAGCGAATCGACATACTTAAACCTTAAACTTCCAGTAACACATCCTCACTCTGAGGAATTTAAAGCGGCAAAGATACATAAAAGTTTTAAGTTCTAAGTTTAAAGATTAAAAGTAGCGATTTTTAAAACTCAGGTATTACTATAAATACTTATGCGTAGGTTTTCTGGAGGCTATTCCCTTAGGTTCTTGATGCGCTGCAATAGGGTAGGATGGGAATAGTGCATAAACACATAGGCCTTGTGTGGTGTTAAATTGCTTAAGCTGTTTTTAGATAATTTTTTAAGAGAGGAAATTAAAGGTTCGGCTTTATAAGTGTTTTTGGCATAATCATCAGCCTGATATTCAAATTTTCTAGAAAAGCCATTCATAATAAGGCCAGTAATTTCACTTATGGGGCTGTACAATAGCCCAAAGGCAATAAGTCCAATGTGAAAACTTGGTGTTTCTACTCCTAATGCGTTTGATAACAGAGGATTTGAAATAAAGAGCGATAGTATATAAAGCATGATTCCTGTGAGCAAAATTGAAGCGCAGAGGTTAAAAATAATATGTTTCCTTTTGTAATGGCCAACTTCATGGGCTAGCACGGCAACTATTTCGTCTTCTTCTAAATCGTTAATTAGGGTGTCGTAGAGTGTTACACGTTTTTCTCTGCCAAATCCCGAAAAATAGGCATTTGCTTTGGTACTTCTTTTAGAGCCATCAATCACAAAAATCTTGTCTAACTTAAATCCTACTGTTTTAGCATATTCGGAAATGTTATCCCGCAAAGATCCTGATTCTAATGGAGTTTGCTTATTAAATAATGGAACAATAAGTTTTGAGTAAAACATATTCATGAATATGGTAAAAACAGCTATTAGCCCCCAAGCATAAAGCCAGAATTGTGATTTGGTAAGCTCATAAAACCAAATGATTAAAGCTAGTAATCCACCGCCAATAATTATCATCATTAGCCAAGCTTTTAATTTGTCGAGTAAGAATGTCTTTTTAGTTGTTTTGTTAAATCCAAAGCGTTCTTCAATAACAAAAGTACTGTAATAGGAAAAAGGTGTTGTAATAATATCACTTCCTATCATGATAATGCCAAAAAATACTAAAGCAACAATAATATTGTTGTTACTGTAACTTCTAGCAATAGTATCAACGAATTCAAAGCCGTCAAAAATTAAAAACCCTAATGTTAATAGTAATGAAAATGTTGAGGTAATTATACCAAATTTGTAGTTTGTTAGTTTATAGGCTTGCGATTTTTTGTATTCGGTCTCATCATAAACATCTTTCAGGTCTTCTGGTAGGGTGTCGTTAAAATGTTTTGCGTTTAGTGCATTAATGATTTTGTCGATTACAAAATTGATAACAATAATTCCGATGATAATATAGAAAAGGGTGTTTGCGGTCATATTTATTTTTCTGTTGTCATTGCGAATCCCGATTACTTGAGAGACGAGGCAATCTGTTTAAATTAAGTTGAAATCATAAGATTACTTAGGTCATAATTCCTTCTTAATGGAAGTTTATTTGAAATCCCGTTGTCTTTTGGCTTCAAAAATAAGAATTCCTGCGGCAACAGAGACATTCATGGAATCTATTTCTCCTTGCATGGGGATAATAATATTTTGATTGGAGTTGTTTAGCCACTCTTCACTTAAACCAGTAGCTTCTGTTCCAACAATAATGGCTGTAGGTTTTGTGAAATCTTGCGTGTGATAATGTACGGATGCTTGTAAGGCCGCACAATAGATTCTGATGTTTTTTGCTTTTAAAAATTGAATAACTTCTGTAGTGTTTCCCAAAGCAATATGTTTGGTAAATACACAACCAACACTAGAGCGTATAATATTGGGGTTATACAAATCTGTTTTAGGGTTGGCTATAATAACGGCATCGACATTGGCTGCATCGGCAGTTCTTAATAAAGCTCCTATGTTGCCTGGTTTTTCGGGAGCTTCTGCAACTAAAATGAGCGGTGTTTCGGTTTTGAATGCAAGTGCGTTGACATTATGAGCTTTACTCTTGGCAACTGCTAAAACGCCCTCGGTAGTATCTCGATATGCTAACTTTTGATAGACTTCTTTTGAGACCGCAATGGTGTTTATTGGGGTACTTGTTAATTTATTTAGCTGCGCCATCGAAAACAACTCTGAATAAAACAAAATTGTTTCAATCTCATAACCGCCTTTAATAGCTAAAGATATTTCGCGTTCCCCTTCAATTAAAAACAATCCGGTCTTTTTACGTTCGCGAGATTTGTCCTTTAACTGAACCAGTTGGCGAATATATGTGTTATTGGTACTGGAAATTTGTTTGTTCATTGTAAAGGCAAATGTAATTTAAATTCGTGTAATTTTATTTCTGATAGTGCGACAAAACGGTTTTATTGAATTATTATGAAATATTTTTATTTGAATATCCGTTTTTCGTCATAATCCTGTGATATTAGCAATAACCAACCTATCGAAGAGTTTGTCCT
>NZ_BAABCY010000041.1:0-2847 GCF_039539345.1 Snuella lapsa
TTGTTTTTTGCCTTGCATATACTAAAATACGAAATTTCTTTCTTATATTCGAGTTGTGCAACAGGCACAATGGCTATAAGTAATTGCTTGTTCTCGCCTACTTCTGAAAATACTCGCGGATTTTCAGTTTGGTGCATACTTGCTAAGTTAAGTGCTAACCCACGCAACTACTCATAGCCGAGACCGTTAGTAATAATAAAAACACAAATATGAAAAAAGAAATCAACCTCACAATAATATTAATTTGTCTTATTCTCTTTTCTTGCCAGAAGGATAATGAAAATGAATTAGAAGTATTCCCTGTTGAAAGGATAGTTTATTCAGATCCAAATCCAGTTCTCGCACCAATTCCTGTTATGAATGGAACTATATCTTTTATACCAGGAGAGAATACCCCAGAAGATGCAACATACAGAATGTATTTCGATACGTCTGAAAACCCAACTACAGTTTATAATTTAGAGACAACCGAAAAGAAGTATACTAATTTAAAAATTAATACAACTTATTATTGGAGAGTCGAAACAATAAGTAATAAAGGAGATGTTTTGGCAAGTTCTCCAATCTGGCATTTTGTTACAGGGATTACTATTGCAGTAAGGACACAGAGTGACTTGGAACTTTTAGGCAGTAATAAATATTCCAAAATAGAAGGGATATTAGTTATTGGAGACCTCATTAATATTTCTGGAACAGCTCCTTCTTCAACTGATATTTACGATTTATCTCCTTTGAAAGATTTGACTCAAGTATTTAAACTTGTAATCAACAATAATAATTCACTTAAAAATCTTGATGGTTTATCCAATATTAAGATTATCACTGACGATTTATTTATTGGCCAAGGTCTAGATTTAAAAGGTGGTAATTCTTCATTGGAAGACATTAGTGCTCTATCAAATATAGAATCTATAGGTGGAACATTAATAATCTACAACAATGGTAATCTAACCAGTTTGACAGGTTTAGAATCTTTAGAATCTGTTGGCAGACATTTGGTAATTGCTAATAATGATAATCTAAATAGTTTGAATGGTTTAGAGTCTTTAAAAACCGTTGGTCAAAATTTGGAAATTAATGATAACGGAAATTTAAGCAATTTATGCGCTCTTCAACCTCTATTGAACAACAATGGATTATCTGGCTACTATCGCATAGAAAATAATAGTTTTAACCCAACAAAATCAGACTTAATAAATGGATTTTGTAAAGAATAACTATTGCCAACATTGGTAGCCGTAGCACAAGCCCTTAATTTTCCAAAAACAAGATACAAATAAGCCCTTTTAAGGGCTTTTATTTTACCGTGCAAATTGTTTGCCCCCTAAAATTAAGAGGCCCAAAAGGACGTAAAATGTCTTGTAGGATAGCTTTAAAGGCAAAACGGACATTGTATAATCTATCCCACTTTATGATACCTTAAATCCGGTACACGAACACTTAACTGAAACTGATTGAACAACTTCTCCTGATAATTCTTTTTGCCTTGCATCCTTAAAAATAAGAAGTTTCATGCAAATTTTGAAATTTTAATCTATATTTGAAAAGTTGTGCAACAGGCACATGGTATATAAAACATTTGGCGGAAAGTGCTAATTTTAAGGTCGGTACATTTAATAAACATTGCAACAGTTTGATAGGAAATCGCTTTGAAATGCCAAAAGTTTCATATACCCGTCCGTTGTAGAGCATTTAACAAAAAACAAGAACATTTATGAATCACTTCTATTTCTATTCAAAACAAATTCTAAAAATCTTTGAAAAAAACAAAGAATTAATAGAGTTGATATCTTCAATTGATGAACTTAGAAATAGCTATATAATAAACCCACAAGATATAATAAATGTTCCTGGAGACCAGAACTCTCAATTCAGAGGAATGGCTAAGTTGAAAAGTGAAATCAATGCTAAAAATCAAGAAATACTAAAAATTATTAGGTCAAAAAGACCAAATAAAGTTTATGAATTAGTCAACTCATTTATAACTGATTTAAATCTGTTTGACAAATCTTACAACGATGATAATTCATTAATTAAATTACTTAAAGAATTCCCTGAAAAGCATACTGATGCATACTCTGAAAAGCAGGCGGAACAGGTTTTTGATATTATTGAAAATAGTTTGCTTATAATGCAAGCCATTAAAAATGCAAAGGAGAAAGCTTTGTATGTAATAGAAGAGCTAAATAAATCTAAGAAAGACTCACCAGTTGATTATTTAACATTAACAATCGGAACTGACCAAGACGTTCCTCTAATTGAAAATTTTGTTCTAATATTTAAAAAAATTGAAGGTCTATATAATTTCATTTGTTATATCCATAAAATTGATAGTGAGTCAAAACCATTATTAATTAATCAGGTAAGTACAGGCTCTTGGTATTCTGAACTTCTTGGAATTAAACAAGTAGTAATAAGTACTGAGAACCTATTAAAAGGCATTGGTGGTTTTATCAGAGATTATATTACAGGTAAAATAAGTCGTGAGAGATTTGAAAATAACTGTAAAAAAGCTGAAGCATTTATAAATCTTATGGCTATTGCAAAGAAAAATGGAATTGACAATGCCGAATTAGGCGTATTTAAGGAATTAAATCCATTTGTAGAAAACTTTAAGTCTGATACAACCACAATCGAAATAAATGAAGAAGAAATCCTCAAAATGAAAAAAACTGATAAATTAACTCTATTAGATAGAAAAAGTAAGAGAGAAAATCTTTTAGAAAACATTAGTCTTAGTATTGAAGAGGGAAAAAAGGGAACAAACGATAAAAAGAACTAAACCACTATGGACTGAAAGTCCATAGGTTTGTTACACGAGGGACTAAAGTCCCTCTTTTTACTCTA
>NZ_BAABCY010000042.1:0-16522 GCF_039539345.1 Snuella lapsa
GTCTCTGAACATTACACCCATTGAATCCAATCAACTATCTCTATGGGCGGCTTAAACAAGATTCACGTTAATTAGGTTGAGGGAACCAAAATAACGTTATAGTAACTTTGACTTAAAGTAAACAAAGGTTTTATGCATTACATTTGTAGTGCTATTAATCAGGATAATTACATTAGTTAGACTTCTTATGTCGAAGGAAACTAATGTTTTTTGTTTTATAGCTACTTTGTTTTTAAACTAGCCCAACCACCTCCATTGATAGCTTCAATATTGTTCAAGTTTAAAAAGTTTACCGCCTTAGTTGCTCTTATACCACTTTGACAAACCACTATGACTGGCTTGTTGAATTTTTTTATCTCGTTGACCCTGTTTTTCAATTCATCCAAAGGGATGTGTATGGAGTCATTAATGTGCCCATTGTCCCATTCACGTTGCGTGCGTACATCCAAAATAACGGCTCCTTTTTCTACAAAGCTTTTAACTTGTTGTTTTTTAGAGCCAAAAATAAAATCGAATAATCCCATTGTTATTATTTTTTACAAATTACAAGATTATTTTTAGAACATTATGTAACATGGGTTACTAAGTTAAACCGAAGCAAAAATTTATGTATATTCAGCCATTGTAACACAAAGCATATGAAGCAGCCATATATAACATTGACTATTGAAAATGAAGTGGGGTATATTGAATTTTTCCATCCAGATCAAAATGCCATGCCCACTGAAAGCCTTCAAAGATTAGAGCAGACCATTATTGAAGCTGGCACAAATAAGGCTGTAAAGGTAATTGTTTTAAAAAGTGGTGGCGACAGAACTTTTTGTGCAGGAGCTAGTTTTAAAGAGTTGATTGCTATCAAAGAAGCTGAATCAGGTAAGCAATTTTTTTCGGGGTTTGCTAATGTTATCAATGCTATGCGTAAATGTCCGAAGCTCATTATCGGACGTGTACAGGGAAAGGCTGTTGGAGGTGGCGTGGGGCTTGCTGCAGCTACAGATTATTGTATGGCAACCCAGTACGCTGCAATAAAATTGAGCGAGCTTAGTATTGGTATTGGACCTTTTGTAATTGAACCAGCTGTGTCAAGAAAAATAGGTAAGACAGCCATGTCTCAAATGACTATAAATGCTACACAATTTTTTTCTGTTGAATTCGCAAAAGAAAAGGGATTGTATGCAGAGGTTTACGAAACAACAGAACTTTTGGACGCAGCGGTTAAAGAATTTGCAGAGAAATTAAGTACTTATAATCCAGAAGCTTTAAAGGAAATAAAAACAGTTTTTTGGGAAGGTACGACGCATTGGGATACATTGCTGTTGGAGCGAGCTAAAATTAGTGGGAAACTGGTTTTAAGCGACTTTACTAAAGCTACTTTAAAGCGTTTTGCTACTAGCTAATTACCGCATTTTGTTTAATAATTGCTAAGCCATCATCTATTAAGTGACCGACCTCAGGTCTGTCTTGTTTAATGTTTTCTAAATGAAATAATATATTTTTACACAATTCAGTTTCGTGTCCTTTAAAAGCTAATTCGTAGAGTTCTACAGGAAGTAACCAATCATTTGGGTGTTTTTCTATAAGCTGTTCTAATACTTTGGTTCTGGAAATAGTACGGTTTGTGCCCTCTCTATAATCACGAACTTGTTGGTATAGTGTTTCGAGTTGTAATTGCTCTTCCGATTTTTTTACATGAATGGTTTTAGAACTTGGTACATGAGTAATCAAGTTAAAACTGTTAAGGTCTGCCGGACGAGAAAATGCCGAAACGATATCCTTTCCAACCGCCATGTCATAAATGCCCCATTCAGGTTTAAATAAAACAGAATTCTTATACGTAACCGTGCAATTTTTAAAGCTAACAAGAATTATTTTCCCTTTTAAGTTACGTTTACCGGTAACGATTTCTCCAGAAACTTTAATGCCTCCTTCAAATTCTAAAGTAGTTACTTCCCCTTCGTAGATGGCATATGCCCTTAAATCCCTGGGGCTCATATCTTCAATTGCAATGTTAATGCCCTTAAGTTTACCAATAGGCGAACCGAAACCCTTACTATGGCTTTTTGTTCCGTGTCCCACTAATTCTTTTTCCCTATAAGCAAGGGCTGTAGCTCCGGTTGTTTGTATGTAAATAGGGTTGCCTTGATCTTCGATTACATTAGTGAAAACACCAGATATCTGAATACCTGTACTTAATTCTACACTTCCTAGGGTATTCGAGTTTATTAATTTGTTAACCCCCGATAAACCTCCTTTTCGCAATGCCATGGTGTTAGCGAATTCTTCTAGAACAAGACTCAAGTGGGCAAAATCTGGAGTGACATAAAGTTGCGGTTGTGGCTTGGTAATGTCAAAATCCTTGTAAGTAGCTTTAATGTCGTACGGTAGTTTTTTAACGGCGCTTGTCATACACCATGAGCTTTCACCTATAGATGATAATAATCCAGCACCATATATTTTAGGGTTATCTAAGGTGCCTATTAAACCATATTCTACAGTCCACCAATGTAAATTTCTAATAAGAGCCATTTCGCTTGGAGCTCCCATGTTTTCTTGTAGCACCTCTACTTTGCTTTCAGCATTGGTAATAGCTTCTTTGGAAGAATTGGGAGCTTCTTTAATAATAGATAGATGCCTTACGGCTTCGTATAATTCGTAATCTTTAGCCGACGAAATAGCCTTGCAACCTATTTCTCCAAAGCGCCTAAGATATTCAGCATACTCTGGGTTTGCGATAATAGGAGCGTGGCCGGCAGCCTCATGGATAATATCGGGAGCAGGTGTGTACTCCATATGTTCTAGTTGCCTTATGTCACTAGCAATAACCAATACATTATATGCTTGAAATTCCATAAAGGCATTTGGAGGAATAAAGCCATCGACGGCTACGGCAGCCCAGCCGATATCTTTTAAAATCCGATTCATGCCATACATGTTAGGGATACTGTCAATAGAGATTCCGGTCTGCTTTAAGCCTTCTATATATGATTTATGGGCAACGGTATTTAAAAACGTTACATTTTTACGCATAACGTAACGCCAAACGGCTTGGTCGATAGCCGAGTAATCTTCATAATTTTGAGGTTTTATGAATTGTTTTAAATGCTTGGGTAAGCGGTTTAAAATAGCGTTCGATTCAATTGTACTAGACATGTCTTCGTAAACTAGGGTTTTAAGGAAACAGCTTTGGAGCAAGCTCACAAAGCATTATTTAGAAAAAATATTTTTATTTTCGAGTCAAACCTCGGAGCGCTTAAGTGCTCGTTGTAGAGTAAAAGTACAAAATCTAGTAATGGAAAGGTAAAGATTGAATGTAAAATACAAAAGCAACCGACATGGGTTGCTTTTATAAATAAGAAGATTTTATTGTTGTGATCCCGGAGGGTACTTTTCCATTATTTTATTTACAAATTCTCTGATGCGTTCTTCTTTTTGTTCTATATTACGACTTAGGTAACCTGTTCCCATACCCTGCCATACCAATTCTTTTTTCTTTGCATCAATAAAGTCTATGTACAATGTACCTTGCGTACTGGTTGATACACTTGGGCGATCCCAGCCCCAGCCCCAACCAGGACCCCAGCCTGGTCCATAATAACCACCCCAGCCCCAAGCACCATAACCCCATTGGTTGTTGTAAACATCTACACGTTGTTGGGATTTAGTAAATAGGCTAATCAATAAATCAGGATTTTCTGATTTGGTAAGCCCTTTAGCTAATAGCTCGGCTTCAATGGCACGAAGGATTCTACGTTTATCTAAATCACTAATCTCAGCTTTATCGATACCTGTTTTAAAGAAGGCAAAGGTTTTGTACTCATTAAAGCTTGCATTTTTATCATAATCCGCTGCTACTCTAACCGAGCTACAAGAACTTAATATTACTAGTAGTGCTAAAAGTGGTAATGTTTTTAATAATTTTTTCATAGCTCAAAAATTTATTTGGTTTCTTTTTTCTTCTAAAAATACGATAAAATCCTTTATAAAATTCTGGGTTTAAGTATTTTTAGTTTTAGAAATAGCAGCAATAATCATACCAAGCAATTGTAATAGAATTGAAGGTTATTGTTAAGTGCTTTCCGTTATTTTTGAGTATTGGTTTTTTTATTATAGCCGTATGGACAGTGTCTGCAACCACTTTCACAACAATACCCCCTTTTTAGATGGTACTGTTCGGTAAAGCAACGATAGCCTTCTGGCGTTAGGTAGAAATCACCTTCTTCGAGAGGAATTATTTTTTTCATCAGGCTGCAAATATAAAGGAATTAGATTTGAATTGGGATTATTTGGTGTAGTCACTGTTTTAATATTTTAAAAAAGTATCTTCGCGGAAATGATATTCAAACTAGAACATAGTATAAATCAGAAAATTTATTTGCCAGAAGAAAAAGCGATAGAGCTCTTTATAAAAAGAGAAGATCGTATTCATTCTTTCGTATCGGGAAATAAATACCGTAAGTTAAAATATAATCTTATTGAAGCAGAAAGCAAAGGGATAAAAACCTTACTTACTTTTGGTGGTGCTTTTTCTAACCATATTGCAGCTGTTGCCGCAGCAGGAAAGGATTTGGGTTTCAAGACCATTGGAGTTATAAGGGGAGAGGAATTAGCCAATAAAATAACTGATAATCCCACATTAAGCTTTGCAAAGGGCTGTGGTATGGTATTTAAATTTGTATCGCGAGCTACTTACCGAACTAAAGCCACGGAGTCTTTCATAGATCGTTTAAACGCCGAATTTGGGACCTTTTACTTAATTCCAGAAGGCGGTACAAATACTCTGGCTGTTAAGGGGTGCGAAGAGATACTAGCAGATACTGATGCTGCTTTTGATTTTATCTGTACTGCAGTGGGTACAGGAGGTACTATTTCTGGCCTTATAAATTGTTCAAAAGCCAGTCAACAAGTTTTGGGCTTTCCAGCCTTAAAAGGTGATTTTTTAAAAGAAGATATTAGTAAATTTGCAGTTAAAAGTAATTGGGAGCTGCTAAACGATTATCATTTTGGTGGTTATGCAAAGGTTAATGAAGCTTTGGTAAAGTTTATTAATACTTTTAAGAAGGAGAATAATATAGCCTTGGATCCCGTTTATACTGGTAAAATGATGTTTGGGATTTTTGATTTAATCGATCGCGGCTTTTTTCCAAAGGGAGCAAAGATTTTAGCGATTCATACAGGTGGACTACAGGGTATATCTGGAATGAATATGGTTTTAAGGAGTAAGAATTTACCAATAATTGAGTAAAGTAATGAAACATCCGTGACTAAAAGTTTTGTATTATAGAGCAATAATAATATGGATGTTGTGCCCGCCTAAAGGAGGGAGGATTGGTCACTAAAGTAATAAAAATAAAAAGGAGTAAATGAAACGTTTATTAGTAATAGTTTGTTTAGGTTGTATTGTTTTTAGTTGTCGTTCTAAAAAAGCGGTCGTAACCACTAAGAGACCAAGACCTGTTATAGAACGTGCTGAAAAGAAGGGTGTTGAAGTAAAGGTAGAGGGTAAAAAGGAGGAGGAAGCGCCAACTAAGGTATATGCTAGTGCTACAGAAAAATACATAGACGTATATAAGGAAATTGCACAGAATGAAATGCGTTTGTATGATATTCCTGCCAGTATTACCATTGCTCAGGGTATTTTGGAATCGGGTTCAGGTAATGGGCGTCTTTCTATAAAAGCGAATAACCATTTTGGAATTAAATGTCATGATTGGACAGGGGCAAAGATTTATCATGATGATGATAAGGCGCAGGAATGCTTCAGAAAGTATAAGGACGCAAAATATTCGTTTAGGGACCATTCTTTGTTCTTAACACAACGAAAGCGTTATGCGGGGCTTTTCAAACTTAGAAAAGAGGATTACAAAGGCTGGGCTCGTGGATTACGTGCAGCTGGGTACGCTACCGATAGAAAGTATCCACAAAAGCTAATAAGTTTAATAGAACGCTACCAATTGTATAAGTATGATGAAGAAGTCTTGGGGGCAGATTATGTAAAACTGGAGGTTCCAGAAAAAGAAAATGCTATTACTTATACTGTTGTGAAGGGTGATACATTATATTCCATATCCAAAAGGTACAATACAACGGTAAAAGAACTTCAAAAAATTAATGGATTAAAGGATAATACGCTTAGTATTGGACAAGAATTGCAAATTAAATAGATTTTAGAAACGAATTTAAATATATGAATTATACACGTAGTAGTGCATTGTTTGTAAAGGCAGAGCAAGTAATTCCAGGTGGTGTAAATTCGCCTGTAAGAGCTTTTAAAGCAGTTGGGGGTATACCTGTTTTTGTTAAAGAAGCTAAAGGGGCATATTTGTACGATGAGGATGGAAACCGTTTGATTGATTATATAAACTCATGGGGACCTATGATTTTAGGCCATGCTTACAAGCCCGTTGTCGATGCAGTGATCGATAAGGCCAAAAAAGGAACCTCTTTTGGCATGCCAACCGAAATAGAAACTCACATAGCCGAATTGGCTGTTACTATGGTGCCTAATATTGATAAAATTAGATTTGTGAATTCGGGAACCGAAGCTTGCATGAGTGCTGTACGTTTGGCTAGAGGGTTTACGGGCAAAGACAAGATTATAAAATTTGCTGGTTGTTATCATGGTCACAGTGATTCGTTTCTAATTCAGGCTGGAAGTGGTGCAGTAACCTTTGGAGCTCCAAATAGTCCAGGGGTAACACAAGGTACGGCTAAAGACACTTTGTTGGCACGTTATAATGATATTGAAAATGTAAAGCAATTAATTGATGCAAATCCTAATGAGATAGCCTGTATCATTTTAGAGCCAGTAGCAGGAAACATGGGGTGTATTCCTCCTAAAGAAAACTTTTTAAAAGACTTAAGGCACTTGTGTGATGCGCATAATATTTTACTGATTTTCGATGAGGTAATGACAGGGTTCCGTTTGGCCAAAGGCGGTGCACAAGAACGCTTTAATATTAATGCAGATATTGTATGCTTCGGTAAAGTTATTGGTGGTGGTTTGCCAGTGGGGGCTTTTGCGGCGCGTAATGAAATTATGGAGCATTTGGCACCATTGGGGCCGGTTTATCAAGCAGGGACTTTAAGCGGTAATCCCTTGGCAATGGCTGCAGGATTGGCAATGCTTAGAGAAATACATAACGATAAAGAACTCTTTAACCGTTTGGAAGAAAAGACAGCGTATTTACACAAAGGTATTGCAGAAGTCTTGCAGGCTAATAATGTGGTGCATACTATTAATAGAGTAGGTTCTATGATATCCGTTCATTTTGATAAAGACCCTGTTGTAGATTTTGATTCAGCAGCTAAGGGAAACAACGAAACCTTTAAAAAGTTTTTCCACGGCCTACTTAATGAAGGCGTTTATATTGCTCCTAGTGCTTTTGAAACATGGTTCATTACCGATGCATTATCGTATGAAGATTTAGATGAGACAATAGCAGCTGTTGGAGTAGTTGCTAAAACTTTGTAATGCTAAGTTCTATTCTATATGCGTAAATTTAAAGTAGAAATGGTGTAAAATAAAAAGTGCATTTTCCAAATTTTGGAAATGCACTTTTAACAAACTAATCAATCAACTAAACAACAATCAAAATCAATTGTGTTTTCTTTTTGGTCGTTCACCCATTTTACCTTTTCGTTTGCCTTCCATTCTGGCTTGAGCGGTTTCCCACTTGGTATACTGTTTTTCGTTTAAAATCGTTTTCATCTTAGCTTTCATGGCAATTTTGTGGTCAAGCATGGCATTCATCATTTTTAAGCGTGCCTCTTTTGAAGGTTTTTCGACAGCATTAGCATCTTTTTTAGCCTTTCGAGCTTCCATCATTTCTTTTCTTTTGGTAGCATTTTCAAGGTTTATCTTATGAATTTCTGCTTGTTGTGATTCATTTAGATCAAGCATTAAGGTCATTTTTTTTGTTTGTAAGGTAGCTGCTTCATCTGGAGTAAGCTGGCTCATTTTTTGGCTGCGTTCTCGCATATTAGGACCTTCGTTTCTTCTATGCTGTGCTGTAATCTGTAAGGTAACAAAGGCAATGGCAATAAATATGAATTTTTTCATAATCAGAAGTTTTAAGTTTAATTGCTAATAAGACTTAAGGAATTCCATAAGGTTTAATGATAACTTGCTTTTTAACAAGATGTTAACGTGTTTGGTTGTAATTGGCATGTGTGTTATGATAAAATAAGTTCTTTTTGTAATTGGTTAATGAGTAATGATTAAGAGTCGTAATGATTTCTTAATACTTTTTTTTGTATTTAATTGATTATCAGTTGTTTTTGTTTTTGTAATTTTAGATGGCTATTAATTAAATCGACACAATTATGATACGACTAACATTAAACAACTTGGTATGCATCTTAGCATTGTTCTTACTTATTGTTTTAGGGTGTAAGGAACAATCAGCTTCCACAAGCGTAGCGACTTTGTCTATTGATGAAGAAATTACCGATACTGATTTTAAAGCACTTTGGGATAAGGTAGATTTGCTTTGGGAAAAGCGAGATACAGCTCTTATTCATACGGTGTTTGCTAATGATTTTATTAGGGTAAGTCCTGGAGGAACAAGTTCGAGCGCTGCAGAATTAGCAAATGAATTTAATATTATCAATGGCGCATATCCAGATATGGAACTTCATTTGGTTCGTTACGATATTAGAGGTAATATGGTGGTAATACATTGGTCGGTCGATGGAACGTTTACAGGCGAATTGATTGGGGTAAAAGGCAATGGTAAACCTTTTAAAGGTTTATCGGGAATTACTGTTTTTACAATTAAAGATGGAAAAGTTGTTAGAGACGACTCTTCATGGAATACACTAGAGTTATTTATTCAAACAGGGTATGATATAGTTGATGCTTCGACCAAAAGTGACTAACATTGTTTTAATCGAAAAGTACTCATCGATGTATTATCTCGTGAACAGTTCGCTTCAAGAAGTTCTCTAATTTTGGGAAAGGTTTAAATCAAAATTGGCTTTTAAAAGTGCATAAAGTTGTTCTTTTTTAAATGGTTTGGTTATATAGTCGTTCATGCCACTTTCAATAGCTTTTGTAGTAGCTTCTGGTGTAACATTGGCCGAAAGCCCATAAATAAGAAGGTCTTTATGTGTTTTTCTAATATGCTTGGTGGCCTCACAACCATCCATTACGGGCATGTGAATGTCCATAAAAACAAGCTGATACGTGTTGGAATTTACTTTTTCTATGGCTATTTCACCATTATTTGCGGTATCCACTTTTATGTCAAGATCTTCAAGGAGTTTTTTGAGAACAATAACATTTATATTGTTGTCGTCTACAATAAGGATCTTTAAGTTTGGCAGGTTAAGGCTTTCTTTTGCTGTATCTGTGGTATTGACAGAAGTTTGATTTTCTGCAATGTTAAGTGGAATGGAAATATGAAACTTGGTACCTTTATCAACAACGCTTTCAACAGATATGTTGCCCCCCATCATTAAGGCTAAGTTTTTACTAATAGCTAGTCCTAGTCCACTGCCAGCATGTTGCTTCTTTAAACTGTCGTCAACTTGTGTAAACCTATCGAAAATAGTTGCCATTTTTTCTTTGGGAATACCTATACCTGTATCCTGAATTGTGATACCAATATTTAAATGATTATCCAGAAGTAATTCATTGTAAACAATTGTAGCACCACCCTGATTTGTAAACTTTATTGCATTTTTTAAAATGTGGGTTATAATTTGAATGAATTTAGATTTATCCCCAATGGCGTTAATACCATGTAATGGATTAAAACGTGTTGTTATATAAAGTCCTTTATCCGAAAAAAGGTGTTGTAGGTTTTCAATTAAGTCTTTTGTTGTCTGCAAGGGATTGAAAACAGTTTCTTCTAGTTGTATGTTTTGAGATTCTAATTTTGCGACATCTAAAATATCGTTAACAATGGCCAATAAGTTGTTTGATGACTTATCCATTAGGTGCAGGTATTCTTTGTCTTCGCTCTTAAGGTTACTTGACTTTAATAGTTGAATAAAGCCTATTATGGCGTGAAGCGGTGTCCTGATTTCATGGCTCATGTTGGATAAGAAATCAGTCTTGGCCTGTGAAGCTTTTTCGGCAACTTGGCGTGACTTATTTAATGCTTCGTTAGTTTGTAGGAGTTTTGAGTTGTATAATAAAGCACTTTTTGCTTTTACTTTGGCTCTTAGAGAGTAATAGATCAGTAAGCTTGTTAGCAAGGATAATAAAAGTCCAGTGGCTAATGCAATGTTGATAATTGTTTCCTCACTGACTAAAAATAAATTTTTTGTAGGAAACACTTTTAGTTGCCAATATTGACTGTCTGATTTGTCAACTAGTATTGAGTTATTGTATGCCGCATTACTTGTGGTTTCAAGCTTAATGTCTTTGTTTGTTTCATAAAACAGCGTGCCGTTACTATCCCTTAATTCTATAGCGTACTGGTCATCTAAATAGTTAACCAATCTGTCAAAACTATTTTTAAAGTCCATGCCCGCACTAATGGTGCCTTGAAATGCATCTTTAAAATAAACAGGGACATCTACTAAAAATGAATAACCATTTTGTGTTAGTTTGAGCCAATTCGTAAAATTTAAAGTACTGTCCAGACTGTGTTTAATCCATTCGTCCCTTCTGTAATCTAATTTAGAAATGTTAAGGTTTATCGCAGCTTCATTTCCTTTTAAGGGCGTGATCTTTTTTATAATCATGTCCTTGTCTATCCACTCAACAAATTTAAAAGAAGGGCTTTGGGATAATAGCATAGTAGCATCTTTTTCCCAATTTTCATAATAAGCACCTTCTGTAAACTCAATCCTGTTTTTTAAGTTTTTGAGTCTCGCGATATCGTTGTTTACTATGTTCCTAAACTCTTTGGATATTAGTTCGCCGGTTTGGTTTATTTCGTCCTTGAAATGGGTGTTATGGTTGTCTATGCCCAATTTCCAAAGGAACAAGATGGAAATGGAAAATACACAAAATGTTACAAACGGTAGGATTGCATTTAAATGAGGCTTTTTAATCATACCATGTGCAACATTTAGGGGTTGTTTTTTAATATGGGGGTTTTTATTGTTATTTCACTTGTTATACAAGTGCTTCAATTGTAAAAATCTGTAACTATTTTTTTACCTGCAAACATAAAAAACTTTTAGCCAATCTTTATTAAGGTAAGGTGTGAATTTCTGCCCTTGTTTGTAATTTTTGCTTTGGATAATACTTTAACAAATGCTATCTGTCTTGATTTGAGAGGAGATCATACTGGTGTTACCATTTCGTTTTTTCTCTTTAAAATTTTTCTTTTAATTGTTTGATTTTTGACACAGCCAATTTGTTTGTTTCCTTATTTGGGAAGAACCATCTGCCAGAGGAATTCTCAAACTGTTTTTCCAAAGATGCTGGGTTTGACGCTAAGTCAGCTGCAATTTTGTCATAATCCTTGTCAGGCTCAATTGTGGTTTTCCAATTTTTAGGAATGTATTCAACATACGGGTTCTTGTCGTAACCATTCATACTCCAATATTCTTCTTTGCTTAAATCAAAATTGTTGAATTTTTGAACCAAAACTTCGAAAGAATTTTGATATTCTAAGTTTTTATGTTGATAACTAGCTGTGATTTCTGAAACGAAGGGCACTTTTTCAAAATAATTGAACTGAATCTTGATTTGCGCATCAACTCTTTTATGAAAAGCAGTACTCCAATATTTTGTTGTTGAACACTCAACTTTCAATATTTGTTTAGTGTCTGCATAAACATGAATTGAACCTTTTGCATTATTCCCATCGAAACGAATTCGATAAACAGGATTGTTTTGGATATAATACGTAGAATCTTTTTTATAATTATACTTTTTGTAATACTTGTTTGATAGTACCCCATATAACTCTAAAGAACGGAATATATTCAAATTAGCTCCTCCTCCAGGAGCAACTTTTTGAACATTAAGAACAGCTCTTTTGTATTTAGTCCATTTAGGATTAACCACATGGCTTTTGGTGTTTTCATAAAAAAAATTGTAGTTTGAAAGCGGTGCTGTATTTGCGGGTGTATCTGCAAACACAGAATATCCAATACTTTCCATAAACATAATAAACTGATTGTTCTCTTTTGCTTTTTCTCTATAATGCGCAATTGCTATATGTGCATTTTTTCTTTTGTTTTTATTATAACCTGTAATTACTTCTTTAATGAACTTTTTTAGATTTAACTTCTTTGATGCAATTGTAACCTCAATTAATTCATTGATAAACGGCTTCAATTCGTGTATTTTTGTGTTCTTACATTTTAAGACAGTTGTTCTAATAGTTTCATAACCCATATACGAAATGAATATACTATCTGATTCACGAGCACTACTTAAAGTGAGCGTGAAAAGCCCATTTTTATCAGAAGTTGTTCCAATTGATTTATTTTGATATATAATTGTTGCGCTTTGCAAAGCCTCTTTTGTGTCTTTGTCAATTATATTTCCAGTAATGGTATTCTTGTTTTGCCCTTTTACCTGAAATGTTATTATTGAAAGGATTAAAAGAATTTTTATTTTCATAGATTATTCGCTATTTGAATCAAAATGTTTTATTTTTCAACATGGTAAAGATGAAAATTCTTGCCTTTAGCAATTTAGTAATCATTTTTAGATTATCAAATGGATTTTGTGTTTTTTAAAACTAGGTTTAGATATATTAGGTATAAATTTGGAGTGACCATTTGTGGCCAAAAATTCGCTACCACCTGCTGCCATCTGTATACAAAAAAGGATTCACGTTAATGTAAATCCTTATAGTGTTTTGATTTGGAATGTTGTTTCCTCCTCAATGAAAGGTTATTGTGGTAAAGGAAAGGAGGCTTAAAGTGTTTTTATTTTAATGTTTTTCCAGCTTACTTTAACATCCCCACCGCTATGAATTTGGAGGATTATTCCGCCTTCTCCAGAGCCTATTTTTTCATCCTCAAAATCAACCATCTTAACGCCATTTAGCCATGAGGTAATTTTGGCATTGTGCACTTTAATTTTCATTTTATTCCATTGTCCTTCTTTTAAAACCTTTTCGTTTTTAGGATCTGGTTTAATAAGCCATCCACGTCCATAGGATTCGTATATTCCCCCGGTATGCTTTCCTGGTGGCGCAACTTCTACCTGCCAGCCACTAACTTTAGTACCGTCGACAGTCGACCTTATAAAGACGCCACTGTTACCATTGCTATTCTGTTTAAACTCTAAAGTGAGTACAAAATCTTTGTAATTCTGCTCTGTGCCCAAGTAGCCATAGGCTTTATCGGGGCCACTTTCGCATACCAAGAGGCCGTCTTCTACATACCACTTTTCAGTGCCATATATTTTCCATCCGTCCAAGTTTTTTCCGTTAAACAGCGATGTTGTTTGCGCATAGGAAGCTCCTGATATTAGAAAGGTACTTAGCATGGTTAAAAAAAGGTGTTTCATTATATATTGTTTTGGTTTTTAAAAGGTATTTCTAAGTGTCTAATTTAATAAAATGAGTTGGATTTTCGAACAGGAAATTTGGTGGTTATGGGCTTATAGGTTGTGATTGTTGCACAACTCGAATATGAGAGGAAGATTTTTGATTTTGCATGAGTGTTAGTTGGAAAATTTGAAGTGTCTATTTCATGACCGTAATCAGTGTGGTAAGAACTCAAATCCCCCATGCTAGCACAAGCGTCACGCTTGTGCCATTAAGCAAACTAAAACGAGTATTAGTTATTATATATCAATTTCTAAAACAGTTTGGTCTTCTTGGTAATTTCTTGCACTACTATATTTCCAATCTACTGGATCGGTAACAAAACCAGCCTTTACGGGATTATTGTGTATGTAATCTATTTTTTGTTGTATTACGTGTTCGCTCCATAACTCAATTGGTTTACTGTGCTGTTGCCAAAATTGACGCTGCTTTACATTACTTTTGTTATGGCCTGCCCGTTCCATCATCCATAATAACCATTCTTTACGACTTTCTTGTTGGTTTTCTTGTATAGTTTTAATTAGTTTTCTTGCTGTATAGCCTTTAAAATCCCTTATCAACCCTGAAGGGTCTTCATTGTTTGATCTAAATATTAAATGCACATGACTTGGCATAAAACAGTAAGCAAATACCTCCATGCCTTTTTCCAGTCTACAATAGGTTATGTTGTCTTCCAATACGTTAAAATAAACTTGTCGCGTAAAAATATCCAACCAATAGACGGTAGCAAAGCTTATAAAATAAGCTGCTGTAGGGTTATGGAATTTATATTTCCTGCTCATTTATATTTCTGACTCTTACAGGCACGAGCGTGACGCTCGCGCTAGCGGGGGTCATTTTGTCTTTATGAAATAATGAATTGTGCAACAGCTACCATTGTTACCTGCTGGCTTTTTTAATTCAACATTTTGTTCAATCCTTCTTTTTCAAATAAAATCCGACCAACTTTTATGTCCGACCAACCCTTTTTTAGCTGATAGGTAAAAGTCGGTATGTTTTCAATCAGCTCACAATCGATATAATAGTTTTCAATTTGTCCGTTTGATACACTTTTTAGCTCTTGAATGTGAGTAGAAATAAAAAAGTATGACTTATTGAATTTGCTCAATCCATTTATTGTTGTTTTACAAATTTCAAAACCATCTTCTACATTCGTACCACTAAAAAGCTCATCAAAAACAGCGAAACATTTTTTTCCATTAGTTGCTTGCTCGACTACTTTTTTAAGGTTCATCACTTCGGTCATAAAATGGCTATAACCATTTAGAATATCATCTCTTCTGTTTATTTCAATAGAAAAGGAATCACAAAATGGAATTTCACCTTCTGATGCAGGTATGCCAATTCCTAAATGACCAAAATACATACAAAGTCCAACAGCTTTAAGAAAAGTTGATTTTCCAGACATATTTGGTCCGTTTAATACAATTACATTACTATTGGTTTCGAGGTTGTTCTTTACGGGATTTTCTAATAATGGATGATAAAAATCTCGCAGTTTAATACTGTTATCTGTGAAAATTGGATATGTGAAATTGTTTTTTGTTATTCCGAAACTAATAGATAGATATGATTCGAACAGAAAAAAATCCTCCCAAAAAGGTCTTATCAATTCTTTTCTTTTTAAATCGTTGATTTTTTCTGTCAATTCAATTACGTGGTTGTCTTTTAACCTTTTTTCACGAATTATATGGTCAAACTTATGAAGTTCAAAATTTGATAGAAACTGCAAAAGCCTTTTAATGTTTGAAGCATAATCTTTTGGAAAAGCTTCTAAACTCAATCTTGTAAAATATTTGGATTCTAAACGATGGAAAAACAAAACCAATTGATTCAGTTTGCTTGTATATCTTATTTTCTCTTGTTTTGAGGCAAACAGTTTATATTTCAGTTTTTTCTTTGAAAGGTCTTCGATTTTTTCATCATTAAGGAAAAAATGAACTTCGTTCAAGTATAAAACTGTATAGGAATAGTCCTTTAATATTTTCTGATTTTTAGAGAATCCTTTTAATATATTTTGACGTTGAATTATATCATTAGTCGATTGCAATGGTTTTTCGAGAATTTCAAGGATTTTATTTCTCGAAAACATATTCAGAGAATAGTCGAATAGAGGTAGAATCTCCTTTTCAATATTTAAGTCGTTAATGTTATTCATTTTCAGTTCAAGGCGTTCTGTTTGTTCAGCTTGCAGGTAACTAACGAATAAACACAATTGCGTTTATATCCATTATATTTATTAACTCAAATATAAAGAAAATTCTTATTTTACTTCAAAACTCCCCATGCTAGCGCAAGCGTCACGCTTGTGCTATTAAACAAACAAAAACGAGTATTAGTTATTTATAGATCAATTTCTAAAACAGTTTGGTCTTCTTGGTAATTTCTTGCACTACTATATTTCCAATCTACTGGATCGGTAACAAAACCAGCCCTTACAGGATTGTTGTGTATATAATCTATTTTTTGTTGTATTACGTGTTCGCTCCATAACTCAATTGGTTTATTGTGCTGTTGCCAAAATTGATGCTGCTTTACATTACTTTTGTTATGGCCTGCCCGTTCCATCATCCATAATAACCATTCTTTACGGCTTTCTTGTTGGTTTTCTTGTATAGTTTTAATTAGCTTTCTTGCTGTAAAGCCTTTAAAATCCCTTATCAAGCCTGAAGGGTCTTCATTGTTTGATCTAAATATTAAATGCACATGACTTGGCATAAAACAGTAAGCAAATACCTCCATGCCTTTTTCCAGTCTACAATAGATTATGCTGTCTTCCAATACGTTAAAATAAACCTGTCGCGTAAAAATATCCAACCAATAGACGGTAGCAAAGCTTATAAAATAAGCTGCTGTAGGGTTATGGAATTTATATTTTCTGCTCATTTATGTTTCTGACTCTTATTGGCACGAGCGTGACGCTCGCGCTAGCGGGGGGATAATAATATCTATAATGTTTATCATTTTGAATTCCGTTAATGGAATATTTGAATATCCGTAATACATCATAATTCAAAAAATAGGGTTATTTTTGAAAAAACAGTGTCTCTATGAAT
>NZ_BAABCY010000043.1:0-14998 GCF_039539345.1 Snuella lapsa
TTTTTCTTTACTTATTCATACCCTTTTGTGACGGATTCCTTTAAAATTATTTTGCAACGTAATGAGGGTTTTATTCGTTTAAATTTTGATAATCATTTGATAATAAATTAATTATAAAATTGAGAACGTATGCAAACGCTACGCTCTCACATTAATAATTTTAAACATTCCCTTTTATGAAAAAATATTAAAAAATTATTAATGTTCGTTTCATATGAATGCATTATTAAAATAGGAACAATAGTTGTGAAAAGCAGGTGGTTATTCCTGCAATATCACAGTATTCATCCTCTAGAGTGCGATATTACAAAAAATGATTTTATTGTAACTGTATATTAGGGCTATTTTAACAGATCGTTATTTTCGTCATTAACAACCCTATGTTTTTGGTTTGCCAATTGCCATGCTGTTGCAAAAATAAGCTTAGCGCGCCTTTCTAATAAGTCATAATCTATTTTGTCTGGCGTATCTGTTACTTCGTGATAGTCATCGTGTTCACCATTAAAGTAAAAGATAACCGGAATATTTTGTCTGGCAAAATTGTAGTGATCGGAACGCGAGTAGTAGTGATTTTTGTCGTCAATAGCATTATACCTATAATCTAAGTTTATATTGAAATAGGTGTTATTTACCTTTTCGGAGATATAATGAAGTTCTTTGCTTATTCTGTCTGAACCTATTAAATAGATATAATCTTTATTGTCTTGATGTAGATCATCTACGCGTCCTATCATATCTATATTAAGGTTCGTAACCGTGTTTTCTAGAGGAAAAACAGGATGTTGCGTATAATACGCCGAACCTCTTTTCCCAATTTCCTCGGCAGTGAGATGAAGAAACAAAATACTGCGCTTTGGGCCGTATCCATCTTTTTTTGCTTGTTTAAAGGCTTGGGCCATTTCCATTAGTGCTACGGTTCCAGAACCGTCATCGTCGGCTCCATTGTTTATTTTACCATCTTCAGTTATGCCAAGATGGTCTAAATGCGCCGATATAACAATTACTTCTTCTGGTTTTTCTGCACCTTCAATAAAAGCCAACACATTTTCGGAAGCATTGATCTTATTGGAAAAGAAACTTTCAGGAATCGTTTGGTAATAGTTAGAAATGCCTGGAGGGGATTTTATATTTTCTTTTTTGTAATATGATCGTATAAAATCGGCTGCTAGTTTTTGTCCTTTTTCGCCGACTTTACGTCCTTCGAAGGCATCCGAAGAAAATGTGTAAAGGTGTTTTTTTAACTCTTTGGATGTGATTGTTTTAGCATAGGTCATGACTCGGTTAGAATCGACTATATGAATACTGTTCTTTAGGTTGCTTATTTTAGTGGTGTAACGGGGGGTAGCACAAGTGCCCATTAACGCAAATGCCGAGAGGATGCAAAAGGTTTTCATGTGTTTTTAGTTTGATATATTTCACATGCAACACACAATCAATCATTCCCGGGGCAAGAAAATTTTAGTTTGTTTGTTTCATTAATAATAGCTTGTCAAAGATATGTAAAAAAAATAAGACAATAGTAGTGCGATGTAGAAAAGTTATCCGCCAATTTCCAATTCTTCAAGGTCAATATCTTCTAGATCTTTAAGTGCTTCTTCCTCAGATTCATTCTCTTTTGCTTCTAATGTTTCTGTGTCGGCAACTTCTATTGTGGTAAAAATAGCCTTATAAATGGTTATGGACAGTGCTATTATAGTTAATAAAAACGTGAATTGTATAATTTTTTTAACATGACCGCTTTTCTTGGAGAAATAGAAGGCTATCAGTCCAAATACTAGTGCAGCTATAGCAGGGAAAATTGCCAAGTTTGATACGGGCAATACAGATAGAATAATGGCTAGAAAGGACGTAATAATAGCCAAAATAGTGGTTGCTTTTTTCATTCGTTTAAATTTTATACGCTTTAGTTTAATAGGCCTGTGGCCGATTTGATCTTTAATTCGCCATTGCCTACAGGGATTTTAAACTTACCGTAAACAGGGATCTTATTTCCATCGGCAGTAAGCCATAAAATATTGTTGTTATTACCCTGTAAGACATCGGTTTGATCGGAGCCAATAGCCAGTTTGTAACATTCTTTTTCGCCAATGGCTGTATCAATGGTTTCGTAGCCTAGATAGGTGATTTGTCCTTTCATCTCTTTTCTGTCGAAAATGATGGTGAATGTTTTACGATCTCCAATGGCCATGTCATCATAATCCAAAAGTCTGATATTATAAAGTGTCGAAACAATATCTTTTGTCCCTGAACCAATGGAAACTGTTTTGTTCTCTTCGGGCCTGTTCTTTTTGGTTTGAACAGATTTTACGGTTTTTGTTTTGTGGCTAAAGGTATATTTCATGGCCTTGGAATAGCTACCTTCGTTAATATCTCTTTTGTATAGATAGGGGGTAAGCGTGTTGGGGTTTACATAACTTTCATAAAGGTCTCTAATTTTAAAAAAATTGTCCCATTTACTATAGGTGGCTGCAGTACATTTAAGTCTCAATAGGGTCGCTTTCGATGTTTTTAGCTCGCTAGTCTCCATAGTTACCTCGGCTAGGTTGGTAAGTATTCCAGACATATTGTAGGCCGCAGTATACGTGAGTTTTTCACCAGCAGCTATGGCATTGTTTTGTCCTTTTAAAGTGATAGAAAAACAAGCGATAACAAGCAAGAATATGTATTTCATAAAAGATTTGTTTTAGGCTTCAATGCGTATAGATATCATTTATTGTGCCGAAAATACAATGCTTAATGCTATTATGCTAATTTTTTTTTGCAACATAAAAAGCATGAGTGCTACTGACATTTGTCATAGTTTTCAAATGGCCTTCGGGGTATATTTACTTAAAAATCTATTTATAAAGAGATGAAAACGATATTATTGCCAACAGATTTTTCTAAGAATTCAATGAACGCCATTTATTATGCAATGGAGTTATTTGAAAATGAAGTGTGTAACTTTTATGTCCTTAATGTACAAAAGGCCTCCTCGTTTATTACTGATGACATGTTGGTCGTTTCGTCGTCGGCAACTATTTATAATACGATAGTAGATGCAGCAAAGAAATCCATAGCTAATATTATCTCAAAAATTAATAAGCGTTATAATAATAAGAAGCACAGTTTCCATTCCATTGTTGATTATGATAATTTTATAGATTCTATAAATCAAATTTCTGATAAGTACGACATAGACTTAATTGTTATGGGGACTAAAGGTGCTTCGGGGCTGGAAAAGGTTCTTTTTGGAAGCAATACCGTTCGTGTAATACAACGTTGTAAAACCCCGGTTTTGGCGATTCCTAACAATTGTAAATTCAATGGATTGGAGCGTGTGTCTTTTATCGCAGATACATCAATGCAGTATATTGTTAAAGATTTTATGCCATTGAGTAACTTAATGTTGCGCCACCAACCCAAACTGGACGTGCTAGAAGTAATTAATGATAAGAATACCAATGGTGACAGACAGCAATGTGCCAACTTTTTTGAAGAGCATTTTAGCAATGCAACTTATAGCGAGCTTACTGTTGGAGAGCGGGATATGTATAATGTTATCCATGATTTTATGATTACTAATGCTGTAAGTTTACTTGCCATGGTAGATAAAAAACATTCCTTTTTAGAGCGGTTGTTTACTACACATACTGTTGAGGCCTTTGCTTTTAAAGTGGATATTCCGTTTTTGGTGATGAAGTCTTCTTCATCCTAAGGTATAGAGATTATAATCATAAGTGATTAGAGCGTTTTAAAATACTAGTTTCTCCAGATTTAAAAACCTTGATTTCTAAAAATGATCATTTATGGTATAATTACTATTTACGAACGTTTTTTGTAAAATATTTTAAGTTCAGTTAATCTTCCAAGGGTTGGGTGCCAGTATAAAGCACGTTACTTTCTGTATTGTAGTAAACAGGTTCTTCATTTCTTAAAATATTAACCCAAAATGAAAGTAAGTTGGGGTCTTTACTTCTCAGGCGGGCTTGATTTCCTTCATCATTTCTGATGTCAATAGCTCCATATGGCGAATTTCCATTTGACCAAATTACTCGATATTCTTTAACATTAATAATCATAATCTTATTTTTAGTTTAATTTTTTTAAATGATATTCTTGCAATTTTACCTGTTTTAGTTATGATATTTTACATTATAAATATATAAAAAAGTATTAAAGTAGGATTTTTCATCGTGGCATTTAAGGCTTATCTACTGTGCAGCTTTCAAAAAGACATTTTATAACTAAAGAGTTATACGTGTTTGGTTATAATAATTTTATATTAAATAACAACTGTGTTGTAAGTTATATTATAATGAACAAATTATCAGATGTTTAATTATCAATAATTTTTAAACTTAAGCTTTAACTGTTAACTTTATAACATTATAGTTCCAACCAAACCTTAAATAAACGTGAAATACAGGCTTTGTATATTGTTTTTAATGTGTTTTAGTTTTTCTTTCCTGTATGGGCAAACCCCAGCGATAGACAGTTTACAGCAAGCATTGCAAAAAGCAGATTCAGATTCTTTAAGAATACGGATACTAAAGAATATTTCCTGGGAGTACTTAAATAATAGGTCTAATGTTCCTATGGCCGAGATTTATATTGATAGTATCTACAATCTAAGCCGTGAGGCAAATATTGAATGGGGAACGCTACTGGCAAGGTATCAATATGGGGTTTTAGAGCGACAAAAAGGCAATTATGATGAGGCATTGGAACATTTTGATGCTTATATAAAGTTTTCAGAAGTTCATAACGATCCAATCCAAGTGGCTAATGGTGCATATCAAAAAGCGATTATTTATGACTACCGCGGGCAGTACGAAAAAAGTTTAGAGATTTATTATCGCATCCTTAAAGTTTATGAGGAAGCTCATGACGAATATAGTGCTGCAAACATATTGAACAGCTTGGGAGAGATTCTTAAAAAGTCTAACCGTATTGAGGAAGCATTGGAAAATTATAATCAGGCTCTAAAGATCTTTATCAGATTGGATGCTAAAGCGGATATGGCAAATTGCTATTTTAATATTGGTGCCACCTACCGTTTACAGGAACGATATAATGAAGCATTGGATTATTTAAATAAGGCTCTTGAATTGGATACGGCTGTTAACAGTTTATGGGGAATGGCTTACGATTATGAAGCGATTGGCGAGGTTTATAATTTACAGGGCAATTATCAGGATGCTTTAAAGGTACATCTTAAGGCTCTGGAACTACGGGAGGGCTTGCACCAAAAACGAGAATTATCGGCTATTTACACACAGGTTGGCCTTGATTATTTAATGCTTAAAAGGTATGAAGCCGCTGAGGGTAGTTTAACTAAGGCTTTAGAGTTTGCCGAGGATGTAGGCGCTGTAGAGGAGTTACAAAAGGCTTACGAGGGCATGTCTAAATTATATGCTGAGATTAAAAACTACAAAGAAGCATTAGAATTCAATAAGAAGCTTGCACAGGTTAAAGACAGTTTGTTCAATAAGACCAAGTCCAGACAAATTGAAGAACTTCAAGAAAAATTTAATTCAGAAAAAAAAGAAGCAGCCATCGTTGCACTTGAAAAGGATGCTGAAATCAAAGATTTAAAATTAAAAAGGCAAACGCTTTTTAGGAATATATTTATAGCCATAACCATAACAGTTTTAGTATTATCCTTTTTATTGTTTAACAGGTATAAATACAAGCAACGTGTAAGGATAGAACTTATGGAAAAAAGGAGGTTGGTAGAAGAAGCAGAGCAAAAGACCGCATTCGAAAAACAACGGGTGGCTAAGCTTGAAAAAATTGATCTGCTAAAAGATCAGTTTCTAGCAAATACCTCTCACGAATTGCGTACACCGCTTAATGGTATTATTGGTCTATCGGAATCACTCAAGGATGGTGCTGCTGGCACTTTGTCTCCACAGGCTATTGACAATCTCAATATGATTATAAACAGCGGCAAGCGTTTGTCTAATTTGGTGAACGATATCCTTGATTTTTCTAAACTAAAAAATAAAGATCTGGTGTTGTCCTTAAAGCCGGTAGATGTCTATTTAATAGCTAATTTGGTTTTAAAAGTGTCAGAAACCTTGGCAAAGGGCAAGGACTTACGCTTAATTAATGCCATTCCTAAGGATGTCCCTTTGGTGGAAGGCGATGAGAATAGATTGCAACAGATATTGTATAACCTTATTGGAAATGCTGTAAAGTTCACCGAATCGGGTGAAATTACGGTAAGTGCCAAGGAGCATGACGGTATGTTGGCCGTTGCTGTATCGGATACGGGTATAGGTATCCCTGAGAATAAATTCAATGCTATTTTTAAATCTTTTGAGCAGGTAGATGGTTCGACTGAAAGGGCTTATGGTGGTACAGGGTTGGGACTGTCGGTTTCGAAACAATTGGTAGAATTACATGGGGGTACTATTGAGGTAGCTTCTATGGTGGGCAAGGGATCAACATTTACGTTTACCTTGCCGATAAGCTCTGAGGCAAAGCAAGGAAAGGTAGTTGTAGAAGAGGGTTGGCATTATGAACCTATCCAAAATGTTGAAGATGATGCTAATAAAAAGCCATTAGCGTATAAAACAAATGATAAAGCAGGGATTAAAATTTTGATAGTTGATGATGAGCCTATTAACAGGCGTGTATTGGAAAATCATTTAACGGTAGCGGGGTATGATGTTGTGGAAGCTTGTAGTGGAAAGGAGGCTTTGGACTTATTGGAACAAGAAGATTTTAATTTAATTCTTTTGGATATTATGATGCCTAATATGTCTGGGTACGAAGTATGTGAACGTATTAGGACAAAGTATTTAACGAGTGAGCTGCCTATTGTATTGCTAACAGCAAAAAACAGGGTAAGTGATTTGGTTACAGGTTTTAATGTGGGGGCTAATGATTACTTAACCAAACCTTTTGCAAAAAATGAGTTGTTAAGCCGAATAAAAACGCACTTAAATTTAAATGGCATCCATAAGGCTACAAGTAAGTTTGTTCCGTCGGAGTTTTTAAAATCTGTGGGTAGGGAGGCTATTACCGATGTGGTTTTGGGCGATCATATCGAAAAAGAAGTAACTGTTTTGTTTTCGGATGTACGTGATTATACGACCCTTTCGGAGTCTATGACCCCTGAGCAAAATTTTAAGTTTGTGAATGCTTACGTAGGGCGCATGGGGCCCTTAATACAGCAAAACAAAGGTTTTGTAAATCAGTACCTGGGCGATGGCATTATGGCCTTGTTTCCGCACGAGGCACACCATGCATTGGACGCTGCTATTGCCATGCAAAAAACAATTATAGCTTATAATGAGAGACGGGTTAAAGAAGGCTTTGAACCCATTTCTGTGGGTATAGGAATGCATACCGGAGCTTTGGTAATGGGAATAATAGGGGATGTACATAGAAACGATACGGCCATTATTGCCGATACGGTTAATACGGCTTCGCGTATGGAAGGTATTACTAAATATTATGGAGCCAATATTATTATAAGTGAAGACTGTTTAGATACTATTAAGGACAGGGAGGCTTATCATTTTAGGTATCTGGGGAAGGTGAAAGTAAAAGGTAAGCATAAGGTTGTAGGTATTTATGAGTGTTTTGATGGTGATGACGATATTGAAATAACTTTGAAGATAAAAACCTTAAAGGATTTTGAAAAGGGGATGAAGCATTTCCTTAACAAAGAGTTTCCCAAGGCATCGGCAGCGTTCGATAAGGTTCTTAACAAAAATACAAAAGATGCAGTTGCTAAGTATTTTGTGACCAAATCGGCAGAATATACTATTTCTGGAACACCTGATGATTGGGATATGGTAAACACGATGAGAAGTAAATAAGCAGGGAATTTCCTTAGTGGTTGTTGTAATTAACGTGAATAATACTTACGACTTCCAATGTTTCCTCCAGTGAAATTTTGGACAGTGTCGAATCTATTTGTTTTCGATACACCAAATCACAGATTTGGCACTCAAACTGACATAAATTCCTTATCCGAGATTCACGTTAATTAAAAGTAACATGGCTACTTACTCAAACTAATTGCACAAGATTTGTGCCGTTTTAAGGTTTTAGATGTCTTCATTACTTAATAAAGTCTGATCGTTTTTAAATAGATCTAATACCATACTGGAGGGGGGCTTTACGGAACCTTTATATCCGCAAGTATTTAAAATGGTTTTCATGCTTTGTAATTCCCTGTTTTTTACAAAGGCCAGTTTTGTGTATCCAATGGCACATACCTTATTGTTTTGCCTGAATACTTGGCGGTGATAGGCCCATTTATCATCCCAACCTTCCAGATATAGGGTAATGCTGAATTTAGACCATCTTTTTAGTGGTTTTTTATAAATAACCTTTTGGGAACCCAATACACCAAACATGCCTTTGCTAAACGTATTGGTATACAATTTTGTTCTAAAAAGTAGTTCGTAACGGATAAAGTCCATGTAATAGCAATATCTGGAATTAGACATGTAACGGAAACCTTCGCAATCGAGGATACTTACTCTACGATGTCTGGTGATCTCAGAATCAACATCTACTTTGCTTAGGAATAGCTTGGAGCTGATATAGATATAAATAACATGAAGCCAATAGTAAAACATGTCGGTTTAAATTATTGTTGGGACCTAGTAGTCATTCCAAAACATAATGTTTTGCAGAAAGTCTCCCGAATTAAGCTAAAGTTAGTAAAATCCTTTTTATTTGGGTCGTTTTGATGGGAATTAGGGTAACGATTTTTTGAATACTTATAAATTGACTGATTTTGGAATTTTAGGTAAGTTATATGGGGAGCCGTTGCTTAACGAGAAGGGCACTCAGTAAAATAATACTAAATGCCCTTTTTGCAATCTTACATGGTTTTATCTGAGTTCAATTTGAAAACAATTGTTTTTATTGGGGTGTCATTTCAACAGAGTGAGGGATGAACTAAGCCTACATTGAAGTTGAAGTGAGAAAACCCCATAATTATGAGATTCCTCCTCGTCTCTCGTTCGGAATGACAATCGTTTTGTGTTTAATTGTTTGAAATACAGTTGTTTTTTAATCAAACGCAGGTTGGTTTAGTTGTGAAGTCCTTTTAAGATGATAATGCCTATTCTTGGTAAAATAAAGGTAAAACTACCAAAAAGCGTTGTTAAGAGCGATACTTTAAGACCTCCACTCATCATTCCTAAACTAATATCTTTCATAGATGAAATAGCATCAAAAGCTTCAATCAAGCCCAGAATGGAGCCTAAAAGTCCAAAGACCAATCCCAAAATACTAATGTCGGACGCTAAGCTCATCATTTTCCTGGACTTTTCCGGATGCTTTTTTAAATTAAAAAAGCCAAAAAACAAGAAGGTTAGAGCCAGTAAAAGGCATATTAAAATAAGTGACATAAAGAAAGGGCCGCCTTCGTTAAATCGTTTTGATAATTCAGAAAAAAGACTTGGGTGCTGTAAAAGTGTTATCGTTGTCATAGTGTTTAAATTTAGTGTTTTTTAGTTAATGTATGTGACTTACCCGCCTGCGTAAAGATTAAAGTCTGCTTTTCTAAATCAAACTTTAGGTGAATTCCGAATTCGTTATGCACGAATTCATTATTTTTTATGGCTTCAAAAGGGAAAAGTGTGTTAGGATTAGCCCCTCCTTTTAATACCTTGCCGTCTGCAACAAAATTAAAAGTATAAGGTGTTTTTTCTTTTCCTACATGTCCTTCATAGACCCCAGTATAGGGTGCTATTTGCGCTGCTGTTAATTCAATAGTTTTTGCTGCAGTTTTCACGGGCAATAAGTTTTGATTCTGACTCGCTAAATAAGTATTTTCAGTAATATCGCTGACAGGGTAATTTAAAGCATTAGTAAGTATTACAATGGTTGTTTTTTGTTCCGGATTATAAGTAACCTCTGAGATAAAACCATCAATGCTCCCACCGTGTCCATAAGCATCTTCATCTTTAAAAATACCACTTGCAAAGGGAAATTGTTTAACTGAAAGCATGGTTTCAAGGCTTTTTTTAGATATTAGTTTCCCCATGAATAAGGCTTCGTAAAATGTGACCAGATCATAGGGTGTAGCCACAATACCACCAGCTCCACCAGGCACGCTCCTATGGGTTTCTTCAGATTCTACTAGTTTGCCATCTTTGTAATGAAACGAAGCACATTCGTTATTTTCTACATTTTTTTTACCTCCATAGTAGGTGTTCTTTAAGTTTAATGTATTTACAATCCTTTTTTTAAGTACTTCAGCATAAGACATCTTGTCTATTTCTTCAATAATATAGCCTAAGAGCAGGAAATTGCTATTAGAGTATGCGCTCTTTTCGCCAGGTTTAAAAACTCCAGTATATTTTTGTATTCTTTCTAACATTTCCACTCGGGTAGTACCTTCTATACGCCAGGTGTTAAAGTCTTTGTCTTTGGTAATTTCAAATAAACCACTACTGTGATTTAGCATATTGGCTATCGTGATGTTATCAGCATTAGGTATCTGGGGAAAAAAGTTGGAGAGTCTATCTGTTAGTTTTAATTTCCCCTCATCAACCAATTGGTATATCATGGTTGCCGTGTAGGTTTTTGTAATGGAGGCAATTCTAAATTTAGACTCTTTAGTGATGGGGTATTTCCTGCCGTCTACTATATTGGCATACCCAACATGTTTGTCGTAGATAACCTGCCCATTTTTAGAAACCACTAAGGTTCCCATCATTTTATTGTTATCTGACAAGTTCTTGAAAAATGAATCTAAGGCCTTGAATTTTTCCTGTTGGGAAAAGCATAAGGAAGTTGTGAAAAGAAAGAGAATGACTAATTGCTTCATTTGTTTATAGTTTTAATTAAACACACCACAAACTTAAATGGCATTTTGATCCTAAAAATTAAAATGCGACGAACTACCCTTTTTGCGCCCTTTTTCACCAAATGCTAAAACGCTTGCTAAATTGGTCATTCGTCTACAAAACCACCATTGCCATAAAAAATGTAGTATTATTGTAAGACGGTTTTTTTGTATGCTAAAAAAAATTATTTTAAATAAGGCCGGGCAATTGGTGCTTCACATGCTTTTTTGGTGTGCGGTACTCTTTTTTTATACGTATTTTTTTGGTTTTGATAGTCACGATTTTAACTATGTGCTCTCTTTTTCCTTGTTCTTAATGCCCATTACCATTGCCACAACATATGTGTCTATCTATAAGCTTATTCCGGATTACCTTATTACAAAGCGTTATTTCCTTTTTGGTTTGTACAGCTTTTATACGCTAGTTATTTCGGCTTATCTAATTGTTGTTTCTGTTTTTTTCGGACTTATTTACCTATCAAATTTTGAGTATGCTAATATGGCTCCTATTAGCCGTAGTTTAATATTTGTAGCGGTTGCTGTTTATTTGGTGGTTATTATTGTAAGCGCATTTAAACTATTAAAACTTAATTTAAAGCATGCTGAAAAAACCAAGTTGTTGGAAACAAAGATCTTGGAAACACAATTAAAGCTGAAGGAGCAAGAATTGAATTATTTAAAGATGCAAATCCATCCGCACTTTCTGTTTAATACATTAAATACTATGTATGGGTTTGCTTTGAAAAAGGCAGACGAAACGCCTGAAATGATTTTGAAGCTTTCCAACCTCTTAGACTATTTATTGTACCAAATTGATAAGCCTTTTGTGTTGTTAAGTGAGGAAATAGAGCATATTAATGATTATATCGAGTTGGAAAAAATGCGTTTTCATGATACGTTAAGTATTTCTTTAACAACCAATGGCAGCTCTAAGGATTTAAAAATAGCGCCGATGCTTTTGTTGCCTTTTGTAGAGAATAGTTTTAAGCATGGTACTATAAAACAAGGTGAACTTAGTATTAAGATTGATTTGAAATGTAAAAACCAAACGGTTTGGTTTAGTATAGAGAACACTGCTTCGAAAACGGAAGCTTCACAAAAGGGTATTGGTTTGGAGAATATAGTAAAGCGTCTGGATTTGTTATATGACGACAATTATAGCTTAGATGTGGAAGATAAAAAGGGTATATTTAAAGTCGCTTTAAAGCTAAAACTAAAATAAGCATTGCAGCAGGAAAAGAACATATCGTGTATTATTGTTGATGACGAAGTTATTGCCAGGGAAGTGATAGAAACGCATTTGTCCAAAATTTCAAGTATCTCTATTGTTGGGAGTTACAGTAATGCCATCGATGCTTTTAATTGTTTAAGGGAACATGCTATAGACTTGGTGTTTCTGGATATTAATATGCCTGAGATATCTGGTATTTCTTTTGCTAAATCTATTAATAAGAACATAAAAATAATCTTTACTACGGCTTACAGGGATTATGCGGTTGAGGGGTTTGAACTGAAGGCGGTGGATTATTTACTTAAGCCTATTGCTTTTGAACGCTTGTTAAAAGCTGTAAACACCTATTTTGAAACGGTACAATTCTATGAAAAAAAGGCACTTATTGGTGCTGAGGTAAACGATTTTATTTTTGTGCGCTCTGACAGGAAGATGATTAAAATAGACTTTGAAGCTATTAGGTATATTGAAAGCTTTAGTGATTACTTAAAAATCCATTTGGATACTAAAATGGTTGTAACGCGTGAAACCATTAGTGCTATTGAAGCGAAACTGCCAAAGGGTAAGTTTATGCGTATTCACAGGTCTTACATAATAGCTGTTGCACATATAGACTCTTTTACAAACGAACATATTACTATTTTAAAGACAGCCTTGCCCATTAGTAGAAGCTATAAGAAAGAGGTGTTAATGGCCTTAGAAAAGTACTAAGAGTAGCTTTACTGCGATGCGCTCTGGAGGACAAGGGGTTTGGGTTGGACTTGCAGTGAAGATATTTAACAATAATTAAACTAAGGAGGCTGTATTATAGATTACGGGCATTTGTCCTTTCCATTGATACCATAAATTGTCGTTGTTAATTAGGTTGGACATGAAATGGGCTACGTTAATGCGACTGGTTTTGCCTGCGTTAAAAATAGCACTTCTTATTGGGGAGGGATATAGTTTGTAAACGGAGATATCTGCTTCGTGTGTTAAATTGTCCGGTCTAACGGCAACCCATTCGATATTTGGATCGTTTTGACCAATTTTTGTTCTAAGATAATCAGCTGCTTTTTCATTGTCTACGTGAGGGGGTAACAATAAGCGAAGGAGTGCAATAACACACTTTTGAGCAAAAGGAATCGGTTCGTTTATATCCCTGTTTCTATTGCCGCTTGTATTCATTAAAATAAATTTTACGGGGTGTTTAGGATTGTTTGTTTTAATGGCATTGCATAGCCTTCTGGTGGCATCTGTAACAAGTTTTCTTGGGTGTCCGTAAACGCCTTTCCATGTTAAATTATGACCAAGGCAGGATACTACGGCCTGACAATCGCTAACATATTGGCGTATTTGGCTGTCGCTCAGTTCTAGTACAGCGGCATGGATTGTATGCAATTGCTTGTTGTTTTTCCAGGATTCTGGTAATTTTTCTGGGGATCTAACAATTATCTTAACTTTTTGTCCGCTGTTTAAAAGTTGTTCAACTACTTGTCTTCCCGTTGCGCCGCTGGCGCCCACTACTAAAACTGTCATATAATTTTTTAAGTTTAGTTGTCTGTGTTTTGTTTTAACTGTATAATCGAGATGTAAAAGCTCTAAGCCTTACCTCGAAATCAAAAAAATAATTTCTTATAAACGCCTCGTATGCTTGCACTGAGGTGGTTTACGCTTTTAAGACGACTTTAGTTGGAAGTTGTTACATCAAGACATACTGTTTATATAACCTAGAGTAACCTTTAATATGAAGTAAAGGTGAAGGAAATATGGAGGAAAGGTGAAGGAGTAGCTTTTTTGACCCGTCCTGAGAGTCCTAATGTCTCTTCAAAATTCTGGAAGAATTTAATACTCCGACTTCGCTCAATAGAGCTATCGAGAAGTACTTTTAGTGGGGAATTTATTTGTTTTCGATACACCAAATCACAGATTTGGCACTCAAACTGACATAAATTCTTTATCCATTATCCACGCTAAACTACTTTAGTTGAAGATTGAGCCTTATTTATATTGCTATCTTTTTTTCTAAAGTTCGATTAGATTAAGATTGTCTACTCTTTTTTCTTAGTATCTCTAATTGTAACTAACATTGCTAAAATTATAAGTAAGTTTGATACAATTCCAGAAATTGGCCCTTTGTGAGGATGATTGAAATCAAGTTCAATAATGTTATAAATTGTAAGCACTGTACTTCCAAAGATTATAAAATATATAAAGTGAATTGTTTTCATTTTTAGGGAAGGCTACAGCCCAAAACGCCATGTGTTTATTTTGCCTGTCTCAAATGTGTTGAATTTGTCTATATTTTTTGAAATCATTTTGTTTAGTTTTAAGATTGCATCAATATTGGTTTCTGCTGAGTTTTACCACCAGTTAGAAACTGGCGGCAGCGGGGGACTGGATTAGTGCTTTTTGTAGGATAAGTTGTATACGGTTTTTGTTTTTTGGATATTTTTTTTAACTCTTCATCAAAAAAGGAACTCAACTTCTTTGAGTTTTTGGTATTTGTACTCATTAATTGTTCTGTATAATTCCTGATAGCTCTTCTAATCATTGTTGGCGATTTGTCTGAATGCTCATTTAACGCTTTATTTACGTGACTACAAATATCTTTTGGCATATGATAACTTAAATTAACGTGAATAATGGATAAGAAAAAAGTGTTTTTATGTTAGTTTATTTTTCTGATTTTCAGTAAATTAAACAATAAAAACACTTCTAATGCTTAGAGATAAAGTTACGGAATTCTTTGTAGAAATGGACGATTTCTGCTTAGAATTTGCTTCACAGTTAGAAAATCGTCCACTTTTAGAGGATTCATCGGTAAATAGACGCCATCGAAAAGGAAAATTGTCCGATTCTGAAATGATGAGCATTTACCTTCTGTTCCACTTTGGCCAGTTTACCAACTTCATGGCTAATTCAGTTCGATTTGTGCCACCGATTTCGGAGTCATTGTGCCATTGATTTCGGTTTAAACCGTG
>NZ_BAABCY010000044.1:0-2083 GCF_039539345.1 Snuella lapsa
GGATGCTTCTGTATTTTTTTCATATGCTTTATTTTCATGACTTTTTAATAAAAAACCACTTAATGTATAAAATGCATGGAAATCTTTTAAAAAACTACACAAAAACATGTAGCTATAATTGGAAGTAATTAGGTCTATAATTCATGGTACAGTAAATTTAGGTGCCATAGCTATTTTTTTAGATAATAATTCTCATTTTTTTTAGATAAACTTCAATATAAATCGTTAATAGACAAATCCAATCCAACTATTTCCTTTATTATCTTATAGACACATAAGTAACCGAAAGGTCACGCTCATTGGTGTTAATATTTTATCAACTTAGGCATTTTGCAAATATTTAAGATAATCTGTTGCGTATTTAGATAAAATTCTGTCAATTCGAGTGAATTTTACTAATAAATCTTAGTTTTTAAACCAATTTAAAGAGGTCAGCAGATAATTACGTATATTAGATTTTAGTAAAATAGGGGTTTCATGGAAATATTTAAGGGTCGAAATGTTCTAGAGTTCTCTGATCGGTTTAAGACATATGAAGAATGCAAAGAATACCTAGCGTTCTTAAGAGCAAAATCGGCATATAGATCTTTAAAGTGTGGCCATCATGCCTGCCAGGTGCGTAAGGATTTTTCAAGGCAATGCAACATTTGCCACCATATAGAATCCGCTACGACAAATACACTGTTTCATAAGGTTAAGTTTGGTGTTCGCAAAGCCTTTTTTATCTGTTTCGAGATGGCAACAAGAACCAAGAGCATTTCTACCAGCTATTTGGGTGTTCGCTATGGCATTACTGAAAGGACGGCACGCTTTTTTATGCTCAAGGTCCGCGAGGCCATGTCCTTGAGTGGCAACAATCCTATGGACGGCAATGTCTATGTCTACGAATTTGTGCTGAGAGGTCATGAACAGGGCAAGGTAGGTCGCAGTTATGGTGCCAAGAAAATGAAGGCGGTCACGTCAGTACAATTAACGGATGACGGAAAGGTGAAACGTATGTACACTATGCGTATCGAGGACTTTTATACAAGGTCATTGCAGTACATTTTTGTAAACTACATTAGCAGGGAAGCACATATTACCACCGATAAATGGAGAAGTTACAGGTCTATAGCAAAGGGCTTCAATATTACACGGTTAGAGAGTGGTAAAGGCTTAACTTCAAGGTAATCCATACTATGATCCACCAAATCAAATCATGGATAAGAACGACTTACTCTTGGGTAAATGATTTTAATGTAAACCGTTATCTTAATGAGTTTTGCTTTAGGATAAACCGATCGCAGAGCAAGAATACAATATTCGATAACCTAATAACCAAAATGGTCGATAGTAATAAAATTTATCAATCTGAAATCATAAGTAACTAACTACTGCCTCTATAATTAAAATTATGTGTGACTTTTATCAGTAATACGTGTCTTAAAAAAAAGCCAGTAAAGTATCCAACTACATTTGAAAACCCTAGGTAAAATTAGTGAACTAACAGATGAAAAACTTGTAGATGCAATTGTTGCGAATAACGACACATTGCTATTTGAGGTATTGTATGACAGATACGCTAAAGTGGTGTACAATAAATGTCTGGGATTTTCTAAAAATGCAGATGAAGCCGAAGATTTAACACAGGACATATTTTTAAAACTTTTTGTGAAATTGGGCAGCTTTAAAGGAAAGGCGAAGTTTTCAACTTGGTTATATGCGTTTACCTATAATCATTGTGTTAACTATGTAACCAGAAACACTCCCAAAAAGATTGAAAAGCAATCTGCAAATTATCAAGAGATTGAAAACATACCGGATGAAGAGATAGATGATAGAAGTTTTCTTAACATGAAATTAAAAAAGTTAAAACAGGCCATGGATTTAATTTCACCAGAGGAGAAAATGATATTGTTGCTTAAATATCAAGATTTACTATCTATTAAGGAAATTGAATCGATTTTAGGGATAGGTGAGAGCGCCGTAAAGATGCGTATAAAAAGAGCCAAAAACAAATTGGCTAAAATATATGCAGGGCAATTTCATTTAAAACCAAGAACTTTTTCTCTGTATTCTCTATCAAGAAGAGCATTAAGGCGTT
>NZ_BAABCY010000045.1:0-1779 GCF_039539345.1 Snuella lapsa
ATGATGGGAGACTATCACGTACGGTTCTGTGAGAGGCTCGGGGTGAAAATCCCCTTGTCTACTCGACACTAAACGTTCTACCTCATTTAAATAAAAACTACCTTAATTTAAGATAACTGATAAATATAATGACAAAAAAAGCAATTGCCACAAAATACATAGATTACCTTGAAAAAGGGGAAATTGAAAATATAATTAATTTGTTTAATGAAAAAGGAATTGTTGACTCTCCACTTTACGGAATTAAAAAAGCGGATGAATTCTATCGCGAATTGAGTAGTGACACAACAAATTCAGAACTTCACCTATTTGGTGTTTTTGAAGAAAACAACTCAAATAGATTAGCGCTATATTTCACCTATAAATGGACATTGAAAAATGATAAAAAAGTAGAATTTGATGTCGTTGACATCATAGAGTTTGACATGCACAATAAAATTAGTAAACTAAAAATTATTTACGATACCATTATTTCTAGGAAATTAATCGAACAACTTGATCGGTAATGCCAAAAAATAAAACTATGAAACCTAAAAGCAACTACTCGAAAATTATCTTAATAATGGATTTACTACAATAGTAAATTAATACAAAAAGTATGTATCCAATTCAAAATAATTGCAACACCTATATTAGTGGGCACAAGAGAATAACACTATTTGAAGAAATATCTTTAATACAAGAATTTGCAAAAAAAAATGATGTTTTATTAGATTATTATGGCAGCAGTGACTTTATAAATGAATTTCAGAATGAAGTAGCAAATCTATTGGGATTTGAAGAAACGCTGTTTTTTCCCACAGGAACAATGGCGCAACAAATACTCCTTAAAGTAAATGCTGAGAAATCAAAAAACAAAAATTTTGGAATTCACGAAAAATCACATATTTATGCCTTTGAAGACAACGCCTATAAACACTTACACGGTCTAAAAGCAATTCTTGTTGGAGAGCCAATCAAACCATACTTGGTTGAAGATGTTAAAAACCTTTCAGAAAACATTTCTACTTTAGTGATAGATATTCCTTATAGAGAATTAGGTGGTATTCCAATACCTTGGGAAGAATTAGAAAAAATAAAAAATTACTGTAACCAAAACAGCATATTATTACACGCAGATGGCGCACGTTTATGGGAATGTGCTTCTTACTATAAAAAATCATATAAAGAAATATGTAAGGGATTTGATTCTATATATGTATCTCTTTACAAGGGAGTTGGAGGAATGGCTGGATGCTTTTTGTGCGGGAATTTAGATACGATAAAAGAAGCTAAAAAATGGAAAAAAAGACATGGCGGAAAATTGTTTCAGGAAACTATTTTAATAGCATCATCAGCTTATCAATTTAAAAAGCGTTTGCAAGAAATGTCTTTTTACTATAAAAAAACACAAGAAATTTATAATAAGTGTTCTCATTTTAAAGAGTTAACCTTTTATCCAGAAAAACCATTAATTAACCTGTTTCATATTCATATGAAACTAACAGTGGAAGAAGGAATTTTGATGCGGGAATGCTTTAAAAGCAAGAAAGGAATTTGGCTTTTTAATAATATTTTTCCATCTCTGCATAAAGATAATAAATCTTATTTTGAAATATATGTAGGAGACATACTACTTGATAAATCTATAAATGAAGTAACTATAATTTTTGAATTAATTGCAAAATATATAGAATCATTAGAGTCTAAATTAAAAACGAGGTAGAACAATGGTAGCCGTTGCGCAAGCCCTTAATTTTCTAAAAACAAGACACAAATAAGCCCTTTTAAGGGCTTTTA
>NZ_BAABCY010000046.1:0-1553 GCF_039539345.1 Snuella lapsa
ATGATGGGAGACTATCACGTACGGTTCTGTGAGAGGCTCGGGGTGAAAATCCCCTTGTCTACTCGACACTAACCGTCAGACTGCGCAAAAACCTATTTTGAATATTAGAATATTCGGAGAGGTATCTGAGAAAAAAATAAAATATGGGATTCTTAGAGGGGAGAATTTAGTTATTGCGCAGACTCCCGTTGTGTTTAATACAAAAAAGACACTGCAACTAATGAAAATATCTGACAAAACGATTGAAGAAATAGCAGATAATCTTGATTGTGGAATGAAATGTTATTTGCACAAAAAAACAGGTGATTTGAAAACTATAATCAACAAGGATAATTGGATTGGATCGGATACAGAAGCATGGGAAAAGGATATTGAAGAATTAGACGCAAACTGGACAGATTATATAGAATTTGAGGGAATGGATTCGCATGAATCATTCAAGGTTATGGCTGACTTTGCCGAAAATATTGATAATGTAAAACTTCAAGACCGATTGATAAATGCGTTGACTAAATCAAAACCATTTCGAAATTTCAAGTGGGAAATGGACAACTCAGGAGATTATCGACAAAAATGGTTTGCTTTTAAAAAGATGCGATATATCGGATATGTTAAGCAACAAATAGAACTGATTGATTGGAAATGAATAAAAGGATAGGCATAATATATTCGACAACAGACGGACAGACCCTTAAAATATGTCAACGAATTGCTGAATATGCTGAAAATTCAGGATTTAAAATAGACGTGAATGAAATTTCATCATTTAATTAGACAATTTCGGATTATTCAAAACTGTCTTGTCCTTAAATAAGGCTGCAGTTTAACTAATATTTTGGAGGGCTCCGCACCTTAAATGTTCATATGGTACTTCATTCGAAAAAAATCAAAATAGTATTTGTTTAGAATATCACAAATCCTATATTTGCAGTGCGAAGTTATTTTGACATAAATTAAATGATATATAAGTTCACAAATCGTCAACATAATTTGTGAACTATGGTGAAGGGGCTGAATTTATAAGGCTTAAGCATGTATGGTTCGAGTCCCGTCCAGACCGCCAAATTGCTTAGAAGCTTCAACAAAGTTGGAGCTTTTTTTTGCACTAAAATTAGTTGTGTTGTTTGATAAACCTTAGTGTTTATCAATGTATGGTTGAGATGCTGAATATATACTCAGTGCATCACCAATGGAAAGCTTTCCTTTTTTCTTTATAGAAAATGGGGATGCTTTTTTGTTTTAGAGAGCATCCTTATTATACTTTCTAACCAATATAAAGTCAATAATAGCAAGGATTACTGTTATTGAACCAAAAATAACTACAGTTTTATTTATATTCTCTATAATTAACTTTTCTCCATAATCTTTCAATAAATACCTAATAAAAATTAAGATATCTGTAATGATAAATATTGAAAGAAGAAATCTAACCGTTTTTGTTAAATATAAAATAGGTTCTTTCATTTTAGAACAATGAAGTTTGTGGCTATTTCGGAGTGACCATGCCACGTATTTCGGTCAAACAGTGCCACTTTGAGAGATCCTGCAATGAT
>NZ_BAABCY010000047.1:0-287 GCF_039539345.1 Snuella lapsa
CCATAGTTGTGCCACTGGCCCTGCTGCTCCAGCATACCCGTGGCGCGCATCCGCTGGTACTCCCGCTTGACCTGCGACGCACTGATGACGTTACCGTAACCGTCTAGGCGGCGCGAGTTGATCGCGTACCACTGCTCGAACTGCTTCGAGCGGTCCCCCTTATGGTGCGTATGGTACTCCCAGTAAGCATCGAATGCCTCCCTGGCGGCTTCCATGTTAACACCCGGTTCTTCCATCATATCTATCCAGACAGGATAGTCTTGCTCTAGCAAAATATCTCCTTTTCT
>NZ_BAABCY010000047.1:345-22621 GCF_039539345.1 Snuella lapsa
GAATTTCTTGAAACGAACTATCCCCGAGGCAGACCCTCAGGGGGTATACTTCGACAAGTTCTGTCTCTGTACAGGTTTCGCTCGTTTCATTTTGACCCTACAAGGCAAAAACCGAAATTCTGTGTTTAGATTCCCGTTTTATTCATCAAAACATATTTCAAATTAAGGTATTCATGAATCTACGATTTAACGGGAATGACAATTTCAACGGAAACCCCGACGCTGAGCGTCAAGGAATTCTTTTTTATTAAAAAGTTTAAAGATTAACGACAGAACGTTTTCTATTTTAATCTTCTTCACTTTGTGCCGTCATCTCCTCTATAGCTTTAATCTTGAACCTATCCACTAGAGGTGTGCTATGCTCTGATCTTATGATATCAAACAGACGTTTTATAACTTCAGGATTATCGGCTGCTACATCGGCTGCTTCTGCTGGATCTAGTTCTATATTGTATAGTTCGATGTCTTTATTCCCTTTTTTAATATTCTTCCAAAGTATCTTCCACTTACCCATTCTTACGGCTACCTGACCGTTGTACTCCGGAAATTCCCAGTATAGGTATTCATGGACCCTCTGCCCCCCATTTTGGGTCAGGGAGTTCAGGAAGCTTATGCCATCAGTGCCGCCAGGAGTCTCCACGCCAGCCACCTCGCACAGTGTTGGCATGACATCCCAAAAAGCTGAAATGTGGTCGGTTGTAGTACCAGGTTCAATATGGCCAGGCCATGAAGCGATCATAGGGACACGTATCCCGCCTTCATATACAAAGCCCTTGCCCCTACCGTATTCACTTTTGAACGGTTTGGCACTGTCAAACCAGGGCGAATCTGTGCCACCATTGTAAGTTGGGCCATTATCACTGGAAAATATGATAAGTGTATTGTCGTATTTCCCCGTTTTCTTTAGATGTTCAATAAGCTTCCCGATATTTTCATCGAAATACGATACCATAGCCGCGTAAGTGGCGTGAGGATAGCGTACAGGAAAGTAGCCTTTTTGACCCAAGTATGGTTCTTCTTCTCCAAATTTTTCCACATAGTAATCAACCCAACGTTTAGGTGCCTGAATAGCCGCATGCGGTATGGGTGTAGCCCAATACATAAAAAACGGTTCTTCTTTTACACCATCAACAAAAGCTATCATTTTTTCAAAGGACACTTCAGGAGAGTAGTACGGCTGGTTGTATTTGCCATAAGAGGCTTCGTCATAAGGATCTGCCCCTTCATCCAATTTTGTATTGGGTGGTACTGTGTCGTTGGCTAAATGGTAACGCACTTCATTTTCATAAAGATGTAAGGGGTTATAGGTATGCGCCTGACGCTGACAGTTGTACCCAAAGAAGTAATCGAATCCCATTTTTGTTGGAATAGATTCGGTATGTGGTGCCCCAAGCCCCCATTTCCCAAACATGCCATTGGTGTAACCTGCCTTTTTGAGCAATCTAGGCAAGATAACCACATCTGCACCTAAGGGTGCTTGACCTTCAAGGGTAGAATCCTGAGCCATTTTTACATAGCTCCAAACATCGCCTCGGCTTCCCCATTCATCATTCCCCCTAACTGGCGAATGCCCCATATGTTTTCCAGTCATTAATGATGCACGCGCTGGAGCACAGACAGGAGCTCCCGAATAATGCTGTGTAAATAACATTCCAGACTTTGCTAGTGCGTCTATATTAGGTGTTTCAATCTTTTCCTGTCCATAGGCCCCTACTTCGGCGTAACCCAAATCGTCTGCTAAAATATAGATTATGTTTGGTTTTCTCGTTTCAATACTTGTTCCATGTTTCTCTCCATTTTTACAGGATTGAAAACATATACTTACAAAAAAAACAAAGATTATTTTTATTCCAAAAATCATGTTTTTAATTAGTCTCATTTTATTCAAGAGTTTTAAATTTCTGCGTATCGAAAGACCATGTAATTCCTTGATCATTGGTGATTTTAACTCGATACTTGTATTCTGTATTGCTTAACAAATTATCCAAAGTAATTATTTTTACACCACTTGAAACTTGGAAACTCTTGCTGTTCTGCCAACGCTCCTCCTTGGTAAGCCCCTCTTCTGTTCCCCAAAAAATTTGTGCACTGGCATTAGTTCCCAAATCTGTTATGTTAACATTCAATTTGGCCGAATTACTCAAAATTTCGTCGGGGGCATTATGAACAAACGTTGCTGGCATTTTATAAAGTTCATCTAAATATGCCCCTTCGAGGTAATTCGGTGTAGAATCGGGATTACTTAATATAAGTGTTTTCTTCTCTATACCAGGTTCTCCCCAGCCTCCCATTTGCATGGAAAACTTATTTCCTACTATCCTCCAATCTCTAAAGCTTAAATCACTTTGTCTTGAAGTCCCCCTGATAGTATTTATAGGGTACCAGTTACCTGATGTATCCATTTGCCATCCCCTATATTGAGTTTCACATATCTCATTTCCATTTCTCACTCTATCCGCAGGCCCTGGCACTTCTACAAACGCCCCTGTAGTTAAATATTTTATTTGTCCATTAGAATTATACTTTTTACCACAACCATAAAGTTTCCAATGTCCATCTACCGGGCTTAAATAATAACTCCAGTAGGTATCGTAAACTTCTCCCGGTTGTATACGTACAGCTATAGTTTGAGTACTCACATTTTTATCTACATAAGGGTTTGGTCCTCTTGGTTTAACCCCGGTACCTTCATGTCCATACGAGCCAAATACTAATCCAGGCCCCACGGCTATTAAATGGCTTTCCTGATAAAAAGGAGGCACGGGATCGTTTTCTCCATATGACCAAAGGGAAAAATTATACCCCCCAAAGGATTGTGTGTCCTTATCCCATGTTGAGCCTGTATATCCAAAAACAGTAGTAATAGGTTGGTAAAAATCTTGAGATTTACTTATAATTGTGAGTTCATGTACACTAATTTCCACAGGGTTACTGCTTTCTGTACCCCAACTACAGTGAACCGCATTTGCCCGATAGCGGCGCATAACATTTTCGGCATCTTTGGTTGCTTTACCTGATATGTGCAAATTGTTAAAGCGTCCTATTTCTGCTCCAGAATTTTGAAGCGTTTTTAATTGCAATTTCAATATATGAAAACCAGTATTCACATTGTCAAAAGTCACACCTTCCTGAATTTGATAGTTTTCTACTGATCCCGTTGCTTTTAATACGCTTTCCTTACTCGTATTATCTAGATATATGTTCAAGATGGAACCTTCTTGACCTGAAGGTATTGCCATTTCTGGTTTTATGGTTAAACTTCCTGGAGTTTTAATGTCTATTCCAAAAACAATGGTATCGGACAACACACTCCAATTATGGATATAATCATAATATTCATTTTTGTTATACGCATTACCTGAGGTTTTATCCCTTAGATTAGCACGTAAGGTCCCAATAGGAGAGAAAAAACTTTCGTTTGGGGTAAATATTAATGCAGGTCCATTATCTTGATTTTCATCTCCATTAGATTGACCTTCTTCTTCTGTTTCTACTTGGCGATATTTAAAAGGTGTATTACCATGATCGGAACAGGAACAAATCATAGCATAAAAAAATAGCACAAAGGTTATTCTTAAAACATTTATGTTTATTATTTTTCTCATTAATTCCACTTGTTAAGGGTTAATTTGGGTAAAAATTTGTTTGCAATTTTGGTTAAGACATAGATAAAAAAAGAGACGTCAAGATTATGAACCAAATCGAAGACACCTCCTTTTTAGAATTTCTATTATTTTATATTATTCTGCTGCTACAGCAGAAATCTCTGCGGGCAGTAATGCTGTATCAATAATCCTTAAATCGTCTATTTCCCCTTTAAACCTATGGTTTGCATTATAAATAGCCTGACCTATCATCACATCGCCAGCTAAATCTGTATCGATTAATCTGGTTTCAGAATTAAATGATCCTGTTGCATCCGTTGCATTTGGGATTAAAACACCATCAACATAAATTTTAACGTCTTTTAAATATGGTCCATCTGTAGGATCGTATGAAACAGCCAAATGATGCCACACATTATCATTAAAAATAAAAGCTTCATCAGTCCTAACATTTGATGACCCTGCCTCAATTCTAATTCTTGACCCGTGAACCATAATATTAAACATTTTTGTAATGGAATTCGTTCCCCAAGACACAATAGTACTACGATTAGTTACCTCTGGTGGCAATTTAAACCATGCCATCACAGTACGCGGATTGTCCCCACCAATACCTTTAAAACCTGGGATTGTCAAATACTGATCGGCAACATCTGGAGCCTGCCAACTGCTATTTGCATTACCCTTACGATCTTCTGCATACGTGGGGTCTCCGTAGTTGGAAAGTGCATCGAATTTATTTAATCCTTTATCTACCAAATTTCCATTAAAAGCATAATTAGACAGATACGGAATTGGCGCACCTTCTACTGTAATGTAGTCCTCAAAAGTCACTTCTTCACTAATACCATATGCGTTTCTTACTTTTAAGCTAACACTAAAAACACCTGCTGCAGGATAAGTAACCACAGGATTTTTTTCACTACTTGTTGTAGGAGTACCTCCTTCAAAAGTCCATGAATATAAAACAGGACCATTACTAGAATTATCAGTAAAAGTTACAGATTCTTCGGCGAAAATTTCGGTAGCTGAAGCCGAAATATCCACTGTTGATAAAAGGCTTGGGTCTACAGCTTTATTTTTGTCTCTATAACCATTTTCATTAGGAGAACATGCTATAAAAAAAGCAACTATGCATAATGTTGCACTTTTCAAAAAATTGTTTTTATATGTTTTTTCACTTCTCATACTTTAAGTTTTTAAAAGAAGACGGGACTAGACCCGCCTTCATAGTTATTAAATTTCATCACTACCAATCTGGATTCTGTTCTAGATTAGGGTTTATAACTCGTTCACTAGATGGTATAGGATACAAATAATAGTGTTCTGAAAATGCAGGAGGAACATCCTCCAAATACTCTATATAGCCTTCAGGAGCATTGTTTTGGATTCTTACAGTTGGATAGTCAGACTTCTTTACCCATCTACCCAATTTTACTTCGGTAGCATAGTCCATTTTTTTCCAGCGTCTCAAATCATCACGTCTAAAACCATCCCCCATAAGTTCTACTGCTCTTTCTCTACGAATTTCCCATAATACAGGATCTACACTAGGGTCTCTCATAGGATCCCAATCTGAGCTAATAACTCCAACAACCATTCCTGAAACTCCCCCTCTGGCTCTTAATTTGCTAATAGTAGCATCTGCTATCGCCTGAGTAAATTGTCCCATTTCAAAAGTAGCTTCGGCATAGTTTAGCATCACTTCACCCATTCTAAAAATTGCCATATCACTTACATCTTGACTAGAGGTCTTATAGTTATGCTCGTTCCAGACTTTCCAGAAGCGATATCCGTTATTGGTTTGGGTTGGTGTAAGCTTCGTAAAATTAGGTACTTCGCCAGTTACACGACCAGACCAATTTCTATCAGGTAAATTTTTATAAGGAAACCCTCCTGTAATTGCTTCTAATATTGGGAAATATTCACGACTTGGATCTAACTCATTATCAGATAAGAATCCGAAATCTTGAGCTCCATTTCCTGTGACCTGATAAGGCGGAGGCGTCATAATGAGCAAACGGTCGTCACGATTTTTAAATTCATCGTTAAAGTTTCGATCTCCTAAAAACTCTGTGTTGGTTGCATTGTATATTGGCTTTCCATTTTTAGTTAAAAACTGATCAATTCCTTTTCTTGTTATGTCATACTTATTATTAGTGGATCGTGTATTTGTAGATATGGTATGCGTTAACTGATCTATAACATATTCTTTATAAAGTATAATACCCGGCTTGCCTTTTAAATCATCACTATTAAAAACATGATCATAATTATCCATAATCACGGGATACTTATCTACTAACTCTTCTGAAGCTTCTATACTAGCATTAAGGAATTTATCGGCATTTACCAAACCATGATATTTCCGCCATGTGCCTTCAAACAACCCAAATCTAGATAATAGAGCTCTTGCAACATCAGCATTAATAGTATTATCACCATCTCCATTCTCTTTAATATTATCAACTGCAAATAACAGATCTCTAAGAATATTATCCGCTACAAGGTCCCTGCTATCCCTAGATCCATATAGAAGTTCCAAATCCTGATCAGTTAACTCATTTTCCACCCAAGTGACACCTCCAAAGGTTGACAACAACGTAAAGTATTCATGGGCTCTAAAAAACAAACCTACACCTCTCCAATGCGCTTCATCTTCTTCAGACAATCCTGCACGGTATATATTATCCAACATAATATTTACTTTTCTTATATTAATATAAGAACCAGAATACCTTCCATCGTTTGTAGGGATATTATACTCTCCATAAATATAAGAAGGCCTACCTCCAGACATCATTAAGTCCCCTTCTAAATCTCTTGTTGCAGACCAAGTTGTGCTTGCTGGATAAGCCTCCAAAAAATCATAAAAACTCCATACATAGGTCTTTATATTGTTGTAGCTACTAAATATAGTCGCCACTGATAGTTCATCTTTTGGTTTTTTATCTAAAAAATCATCATTGTTACAGGCTATAATCAACAAACATCCGATAACAAAAGTTAAAACAAATTTAATTTTCTTCATAATACTATTTTTTTAAAATGATAAGTTAACGCCTAAAGTGTACTTAGACATTACGGGATAAACTCCGTCCGAATCTTGGTCTGGATCAATACCTTTATATAATTTATCGAACCTATATACATTATTTCCAGATACAAATACTCTAAGATTATCAACATTTATTCTATCTAAAAATTGACTATTCAAAGTATAACCAATAGTTATGTTTTGAATATTCAAATAACTTTCATCGGTTAAATATTTTGTCTGTGTTCGCATACTTCTGCCGTAGTTACTTCCTGTATTACCGTTATTAGGATCCCCATAAACTCTCGGAAAAAAAGCGTCCTGATTATCTGGGGTCCAATAATCCAGTTGGTGCTTATATATATTATCAAATACACTACGGTATGGGAATACGAGATCCGAATTCCTCCAACCATCTTCTTTGCCTACACCTGATAGTATAAAAGAAATATCAAACCCTTTATAGGATGCGGATCCATTAATACCAAACTGATAACGCTTACGTGAGTTACCAATTACTCTTCTATCTCCCGGCCCTGTTGTAATTTCTCCTTCAGAATTAGTAATTGGGTTACCTTGAGCATCCACGTCTGTAATAAGTGAAGAATTTCCACTTGTAATTATTCCATCACCATCCAAGTCTTTAAATTTCACATCTCCAGGATAAGGTGTACGTCCTGTAAACGTAGCTACTCCCTGTTTTAATTGCCTATTTTCACCAGACAAATCTGCATTTAAAGTCCCTTCTACAAAATCATCAACTGTATAATAACCATCGCTTACATAGCCCCAAATTTCACCTAACCTTTGACCTTCTCTAAAATCACTTAAAAGTTGACCTGGATTATTAAATTTTGTTATTTCTGAATAATTATCAAAAACATTAAGATTAATATTATATCTAAAATCTCCTATTCGGTCTCTCCAACCTAAATCAATTCCCCATCCTTTAGTCTCTAAATCGGCTACATTTTGAAAAGGCGCATCTGTTCCTAAAATCCCTGGAAGTGGCTCTCCTGCTCTTAACATACCATTAGTTTCTCTTCTAGTAATTTCAAAAGTTGCGTTTAATCGATTTTTAAACATACTAACATCGAGTCCTATTGTAGAAGATACTATTTCCTCCCAAGTTAGCCCAGCGCTTATTAATTGCGCAGGGTTAAAGGTAACATATCGAATATCTGTAGCAGGGTTAAGCCAGCTAGCAGAAAATGACTCATAACCGGGATTAAAAGGATAGTAATCTCTAGCGTTACTATTAGGTCTTCTGGCAATTTGGTTACCAATTTCACCCCATGAATATCTTGGCTTTAACATATTGATAAACTTTACACTTTCCATAAAAGGCTCTTTTGCTATATTCCAAGCTGCAGAGAAGGAAGGCAATCCGACAAAACGATCTCCTTCTGCAAATATTGAAGATCCATCGTACCTATAATTAGCTTCTAAAAAATAACGTTCCTTAAAATTATAGTTTAAACGGCTAAAATAACCCACAACTGCCCAATCATAAAAAGCCTCACTAATATCAAAATCTTGACCTTCGGCCAATTCAAAAGTCGGTGTGTTTATGTCTATTAAACCATTTCTAGAAACTGATAATAGTTCTCTATTCTCTTCTTCACGGTTTAAACCAGCAGTTATTTTAAAATTATGGCTACCTAAACTTGCAGTATAAGTACCATATAAGTTTAAGGCATTATAAACCGTTTGTCTTTTGGTTCTAGATAAAGAACTATTATTAAAGACATCATCTGCTGTACCATTAACTGTATATAAGTGTGTTCTTGCAAAACGTTGCCCATTATTTACTGCTACTGTATTCTGTAAATCTTTAGAATAAGTATATTCTCCTGTTAAGGTTAAGTTTTTAAAAACTTCCCAATTTAATTGTTGATATAATCTCAAATTGTCAATATACCTCTTACCAGGTTCAGTATACTTTACTAGATTGTCAGGTGAATCGAAAGGAAAAGCTTCTCCATCAATATCAATGAATCCCGTAGGGTCAAACATACGCTGCTGAACCATTTGTGAGTAGGATGCTCTTGGCCTAGATTGCACACTAGATCTATACATAATATTGGTATTAGATTCTAAATTAGATGTTAAATCTGCCGTTAAAGAAGTATTAATATTATACTTTTTAAAGTTATCCTGATTGGTTACCATAACACCATCCTCGTAGCTATAGCCTGTACTTAAACGGTAAGCTACTTTTTCGCCTCCTCCAGAAACCGTAAAATTATGATTTGTAACAACGCCAAAATTCCCCAAAAATTTATCAACAAGATCTGATTCTGCTAAAGGGTAATGCTGCGAATTAGCAGTATCAAAATGAATTGGATAGGCCTCTCCACTAACAGGATCAGTAATAAAATTTAATTGACTTCTATCTGTATCATATAAATCTAAATACCCTAGCCAGTCTTGAATATTTTGACCTGCAAAATAATCTCTAACACCCCATTCGTTTAGTGCTTCTACAAATTCTCTAGTAGTAGCTTTTTCTGGTAAATCATTTGCTATTGAAAGACTTGTGGTGGTATCGAATGTAAATCTTACTTTTTGGTTACGTTTTGCTTTTTTTGTCGTTACAAGTATAACGCCAAACGCAGCGCGGGCTCCATAAATAGAACTGGCTGCAGCATCTTTTAGTATAGATATGGATTCTATATCCCTTGGATTTAAGTCCTCCAAACTTCCTTCAACATTATTGATTAAAACCAACGGAGAACCACCATTAATAGATGTAAATCCACCAATATTAATTCCAACACCATCATTCCCTGGTTGATTTGAAGTAATTGTAACTTGCAAGCCTGCTGCTACTCCTTGAAGCGCTTCGGCGGCATTTGTAATAGGTCTATCCGCAATAATTTCATCCATTTTAACAAAGGATGCGGATCCAGAAACATTATCTCTTTTCTGTGTGCCAAAACCTACAACGACCACTTCATCAAGTTGTGAAATGTCTTCCTGCAATGAAATATCAACCGTTGTTTTTCCCGCTACCGGAACTGTTGTTGCGATATATCCAATATACGATATATACAAAACATCATTTTCATTAACCGTTAGGGAGTATTTACCATCAAAGTCTGTAGATGCTCCTTGGGTTTTTCCCTGTATGGCCACCGTTGCTCCCACCAAAGGTAATCCAGACTCATCGGTAACAGTTCCCTCAACTGTTTTTTGTTGTGCCTGTAAAGCACAAGTAAAGCACAGCAAAATTCCTAAAAGTTTAAAAGTTAGTTTTTTTCTCATAATTTAAAGATTGATTTAGTTTTCATATTGATAATATTAAGTTAGATGTTTAATAATTGTCCTTAATCCAGTTATAAGGTTTACTCTTTACCCACATGCCTCTTGTAAAATCAGGGAAATCCTGTGGCTCTCCATTATTTTCAATAGACAATTCGGATAAAGGCGTAATGGCACTCCATGCCGCAGCATCGTAAGCATCCATTGGCGGTGCTATATTTTGTTTGGCCGATTCTACAAAGGCTTGCAATACAAAGAAGTCCATACCGCCATGACCCGCCCCCAAGGCATGTTCGCCATATTTTTGCCATAATGGGTGGTCATATTTTTGTATCAACTCCTTAGAATCATCCCATCGGTGTGGCTTTTTCGATTGACCTTCTATATATATCCTATCACCATCTTTTTCCCATAGACCTTTAGTTCCCTGAACCCTAAAGCCTAATGAATAGGGTCTTGGCAGGTGTACATCGTGAGTAATAATAATAGTTTCTCCATTGGCTGTTTCAATGGTAGAGGTAATAACATCTCCCATTTTAAAGTTTACTTTTGCATTTGGGTGATTTACACCGCCATTTTCAACTATATAATTATGCATTCCTCTACTTTTAGTAGTGTGTGAGGTTAACGATACAAACCTATTACCTCTATTTATGTCGCACATAGCCGCTATAGGTCCCACACCGTGTGTTGGGTAGACATCGGCATTTCTTAATACCGAGTGCTGGGTCCGCCATACGGATTCCGATATCCCTTTATCCCCAAACTCTACACCCTTGCCATAAGCGCTCTTCCCGTCATTAAGCATGACGAAGCGTAAGTCGTGCTGGTAGCCACACCTAAAGTGCACCAGTTCACCAAACACGTTTTGCTTTACCATATTTAAAACCGCTAAAACATCACGACGATAGTTCACATTTTCAAGAATCATCATGTGGGTACCTGTTTGCTCATGTGTATTGACCAAATCCCAGCATTCCTCTAAAGTATTGGCTGCCGATACTTCCAAACCTGTATATTTTCCAGCCAACATAGCATCCTTGGCCATACGGGTATGCCATAGCCAAGGCGTCGCGATAATAACTGCATCTACTTCTTTTAACTCTAATAAATTTCTATAGTCATACTCTCCTCCACTGCCAAAAACTAATGGTTTCCCTTGACCCGTCTTCGCGATCTTATCTAAAGCAATTGATATTCTATTTGGATCGATGTCGCAAATAGCTGTTACAATAATATCATCTCTTTGTAAAGCATTTCTAAGGTGGTTAGTCCCCCTTAGTCCCACTCCAATAAAAGCTAGTTTTAGTTTATCCTTTTCTTTTGCTCCAGAAAGTCCAAAAGATAAATTGGGAAGCGTAACTATTCCAACTCCCCCAATTGCCGATTTTTTAATAAAGTTTCTTCTTGTATTCATCTATTTTTTTCAATGATATATTAAAGCGTTATAAAATTTCTCGATATGCTTGGGACAGTGTTACAAATCTGTTAATATTTTCATGTATTCACCGTAGATTTTTTTTCCTAAAAAAGTAGGTATTTTACTCAGCAATTATTGTTGATTAATATACCTACTCTTTTAGCCTATTTATTCCACCATTCTAAACAATAGAAATTAAACTATTGATTATTAAGTTCTTTTCTTTTTTTAATTATTGAAAACTTTTAACTTTGGGATATACTCATAACTGAAAACATTTCTCAAGCAATGAACAACTATGCAAAGTCTTTATGCTTTCTGATTTTTTTTAATTTACTTTCGATATGCTATGCTCAAACAGAATCGAACTTTATTAAACTAAACAATCGTTTTCCTGTTGGAACATCCTTTACCGAAGACCATTTAGGATACATGGTTTTTACAGAAGGAAATAATATATATAGATACAATGGCTACGATTTTATCGACAAACCCTTATCTACTGTTTTTGGCAATGATTTTACCCAGGACAAAAATTTCTTGTTATCTAAAGATACCAAAGAAAACCTTTGGATATCATCATTTAAGGGTGAGCTCGTTAAAATTGCCACCAACGGCGAAAAGACCTCTTATAAGGAATTTATTAAAAATAATAACAACAACGAACAAATATTATCTATTAAACCCAAGGACAATAACGTTTGGTTTGGATCAGCAAGTGGTGTACTTTACAACTATAATCTGGATTCCAACAAAATAGCTCAAGTATTTAAACTACCAAAAAAAGAGGATAGACAACAAGCCATAGTCGCGATTGCTATAACAAGTCCTGACGAAGTATGGGTTAGTACCAAAGAAGGCAGCATTTACAATTATTCTATAAGAGCCAATTCATTGGAAATATTTAATGAGTTTGTTACAAAGGCCAACCAAAATATACTCGTTACAAATGACAACCAAGGGCATTTATGGATCGCAACAGAACTTAACGGGCTATACTGTTATGATCCTGAAAAAAACCTTTTTAAGCAATACGACATCACCAAAGATGGAAAAACCTCTAAGCATCATATGTTTACTTCAATATTCTGTGATAGCTCGGGAAACATTTGGGCAGGAACCGATGGTGATGGATTATATAATATTAACTGCAACAATGGCAAACTCACCTTATTTACCCACAAAGAAGACAATAAGTTTTCGATAAGTGATAACACGATACTTAATATTGTCGAAGATTCCAAAAACAACATATGGGCACTGTCCAAAAAAAGGGTTATTAATATTCTTCCTAAAAACACGAACAAAATTAGACATTTTAATGGTCAAGAAAATGAAGCTACCACAAAAATTCTATCAGTTTTAAAATCTACTGATGGAACAACATATTTAGGCACAGACGGCAAAGGACTGAACAAAGTTTCGCGGAACAATAAAAAGACACAGTTTAACCCTCATCAGAAAGGCGATAAATTTTTTGAAGGACGATATATCCAAACTATGGCAGAGGATGGCAACGGCAATATTTGGTTAGGAACTTATCAAAATGGCTTATGGGTGTATAACCCGAAAACAAACCTTTTCAGGAAAATACACTCCACAAAAGCACCCTCACCCGATATTAGAACCATTTTCAAGGATTCAAAAAACAGGATATGGGTTGCCCTTTCCAATACCCTTAATGTATATAACAGTGATCAACAATTACTGGCTACATTTAATTATAACGATAATGGATTATTTGGCAAAACATGTATGGCCATTAACGAAGATGAACACGGTACGATATGGATAGGCCTTAACATAAATAAATTATATAGTTTCAATGAAAACCCGGAAGATTTAAAAAAATCCTATTTTACCAAACATAACTTTTTTATTGAAAACCCGGAAGATTTAAGACACCCTAATGTACACGCCATAAAACCGGATTACCAAGGCTCCTTATGGATATTAACTTCGTTGGGAAAACTCATTAAATACAATTTAAAAAGCCATTCATTCGAATCCTATGCCGACAACAAACATCTAAGAAGTATTTTTATAGCTTCTGTCTTGGTTGATGACCCAGATAATTTATGGTTAAGTAGCACTAATGGCATCCATCACTACAATATAAAAAAGGATGAGCTAAGATCCTATTATCATACCGATGGTTTCCATAACATTAGTTTTGTTAGGCGAAGTGACTTTAAAGATAGTCATGGTATTCTATATTTTGGTGGAGACAATGGCGCAAACGCTTTTTTGCCTTCCGAAATAGAAAAAAATGATACCGCGGCCAAATTATATCTAAACGATATAGAAATTTTAAATAAGCCTGCTGGCAATATTATACCGGATCAGGTAAAGAACGGTGTAGAATATGTAAAAGATCTGCAACTAAGTTACGATCAATCCTCATTTTCTTTTAAATTTTCTGCACTAGGAAACCTTATAAATACGGATTATCATTATGCATACCGGTTAAATGGATTTGACAATGAATGGATTGCCTCAAGAGACCTAAGGACGGCCACCTATACCAATATACCATATGGCAACTACACGTTTGAGGTTAAAGCAGGCACCAAAATAGATGAGTGGAATATTGAACCTATCTCAATAAATCTATTTATCAAACCTCCTTGGTGGCATAGCCCCCTTGCATATGTATTGTATTTCATTTTGGGTTCATTAATTATGTATAGCATTATGGTTTGGCTCAAACTAAAAAATAAATTACGTATAGAGACATGGCAAAACAATAAGGAAAAGGAGCTTTATGCTCTTAAAATGAACTTTTTTGCCAAAATGTCACATGAAATACAAACACCATTAACACTTATTATGGGTCCCATATCGGATATGCTCAAAAGGGCAAACGACAATGGCAATGAACTACTGAACCAGCGACTTATGATGATAAATAATAATGCCAGAAGGTTATCGAGAATAGCCATGGAACTGATGACCGTTAGAAATAAGGAACTTGGAAAACTTAGAGTTTATGCTTCAAAAAATAACTTGGTAAAAGACCTGAAAAGAATAGCACTTTCCTTTAGTGAGCAGGCCAGATTTAAAAACATTAACTTTATTCAGCAATTCCCTCAACATGATATTAATATTTGGTACGATATTGATAAAATCGAACACGTTATCTACAATTTAATATCAAATGCGTTCAAATTCACCCCAGCTGAAGGAACAATCTCCCTTAGGGTAGTTTTTCATGAAATGGATGAATTGGTTAAAATAATGGTTCAAGATTCCGGACCAGGAATCCCAAAAGATGAGCTTCAGGACGTCTTCAAACTTTTTTATCAATCAGATCTGGGAAAACACAATAGGGGTATAGGTATTGGTCTCGCACTTACCAAGGAACTTATTGACTTGCACAAAGGTGAAATTAATGTTACATCCTCTCCTGAAAATGGAACCTGTTTCTGTGTTAAACTTTCGAGCAAGGACAATATTTTCACTGAAGATGAAAAAATATTCACCAAAGACTCGACGATGATATCGGATTCCATTGAAGATGAATTTAAAACTTTGGAAACAAATTTCATCATTAAAATAAATCAAGAATCCAGTAAAAAACACACCCTTTTAATAGTTGAAGACAATATTGAAATGCAAATGTTTTTGAGAGATGTTTTATCGAGCAACTTTAACCTGCTTATTGCCGCAAATGGAAAAGAAGGCATAAGCTTAGCTGAAAAACAAAATCCCGATTTGATTATCAGTGATATCATGATGCCGATAATTGATGGACTTGAAATGTGCAAACATCTTCAAAAGAAAAAAGCAACTGCCCATATTCCAATTATTCTTTTAACAGCTGAAAACTCGTCCTATGCAAAAATAAAAGGATTGCAAACTGGCGCCATAGAGTACATAAAAAAACCTTTTAATTTTTATGAGTTGCAATTAAAAATAAACAATATTCTAAAAACAAAAGAAAATACAATTTCCAAGTATAAATCCGATGTTATTAGTAATCCTGATAACATTAAAGAACCCACTAAAGATGATCTCTTTATGAAAAGACTCATAAAAGAACTTAATAAACAACTAGAAAACCCTGAGTTTAAATTAGAAGACTTACCAAAAGTATTCAATATGAGTTACTCGGTCATTTACAGGAAGTTTCAAGAAATATCTGGTAAAACACTCATAGATTTAGTTAAATCCTTAAGGTTGAAAAGAGCGGCTATATTGATAAGTCAAAATGGTTATAGTATTTCTGAAGTAGCCTACATGGTTGGCTATAAAGATCCTAAATATTTTACAAAAAGTTTCAAAGAAGAATTCGGAATACCTCCAGCATCATTTAAAAGGGAAAGTAAAAATATTGATTCGGAAGCATTAGCAAAAAAATACAAATTACCCAGTTAGCTCAACGACGAATTTTAAAAATTTATCCAAACCAAGTTATAGATTAATTGTAACATCAATTAAACTTTAAAATGCATTAAAAATTCATTTTTATATCTAAGATTGATCAAAAAGAAAGACAAACACAACCTTTGCTTTTTCATTCTGAAAGTGGTATATTGTAACTTGAGTTTCATGTGTCTCAAATGAATTTAGGAAACTATTGAAGTTAAATACTTTGGCTACTCAATCCATGAGTAGGAAAGCAAATTGTTGGGATAATCCTGTAGCAGAATCTTTCTTTAAAACATTAAAGATAGAACTGGTTTATGACAATTCATTTAAAACTATAGAACAGGCTAAAACTAGCATTTTTGAGTATATAGAAAAATGGTATAATAGAAAACGATTACACCCTTCTTTGGGATATAAAACACCTTATCAAGTAGAACAAGCATTTTATCAAATTAAAAACGTGGCATAGGTTTTAGAAAATTTGTCCGACTTTTTGTAGCAAATCCAATTTCAGACTAAAAACACTCCCTGATGATAGGATTTTCACATCATTGATTTTATCGGTTTAAAAAATTATTATTTATCAGAAAGAAATCGATGCCCAAACCATACTTCCCATTTACCGGAGTAGCTTTTGCATTGGGTTCTTTCAAAATAAATTTTAGCAAATAGGCATTATTTACCGGGTCAATTTCTCCCAGATTAATATACGGGTTGGTCATTCCTCCATGATTAGAATAAAGATCTTGTGTAGCTTTTAACTGACCATTCACATAGATGTCGAAATTTCCACAATTCTTTCCAACTGCTGCACCTAGTTTAATGCCTGATTTTTCGAATTGCTCGGTAATCTTCACTTCCACAAAATCGCCCAACGTTTCAAACCAGATTTCTTTCATTGCCCCACTACTCAATTCACCCCATACAGGAATACTTGCATGGTTTTCTGAAACGAGCTCACTTTTTGCCGTTACTTTTAAAATCTCGGCTTCTAGAGCTCCGTCAACAATGTACATCTGCCTTTTAGCTTCTTCCACTTTTTGTTGAAGGCCTTTCAAAGTTGGAAGCGTTTGAGAAGCCATTTCTGGTTGCGGCTTTCGGTTGTAAGTAACACCTGGTGCTCCATACCAAAATGTAGTTTGCGAATATTGAAGAAAATGCCAGCGTTGCCTTGTACCACATGATGATTCTACATCAAACTTTATTTTTTCGTTGAACGAAATGGCATCCAACACGCGGGTTCGTGTACAGACGTTGTACCCCATCGACCGTGGATGACCCACAATAATATTTCCCAGAAAAGGTTTTGAAAACTGATCGTCGGGAGTAGGCACAATTCCTCCGGCCCAACCGTAGTAGTCTTCAGTACCGGTTCCAAAATGCGAAGGGAAATTTCGATCGAAGTCTTCGTCCACATAAATTTTCTCATCGCCTTCACCCCACCAACCTTCACGTGGATTAAGCACCGTCCACTGATCTCCAACCACCACACCTTTCCCTTCAGCAGAAAGAAAATTCCAATCGAATAATGGGAAAGTTGGAGTAGGTTCATCCATTCGCCACGAAGCGTAAAAGTGCATGGAATTTTCCTTCCATTTATAATCCTGGGTTCGTATATTTACCATCAGCTCAACAGGTTCGCACCATAAGTTCTTAAGCATTATTGTTCCGGTCTTATGATATGGCATAATCCAGCGACAAATCATGCTTCCATCTTCTTCCACTGAACGTTCCCACATATCATATGGCTGAATTTTTCCAACATTGTTGAAAAAATCACCCAAAGGTGCCCAAACAGTTTGTTCACCATCAAATTCGCCACTCAGAACAGTTGAACGCAATGCCTGCGGTAAGTTATCTGCATTGGTTATTTTAAACTCTAAATTAGTAACTGCATTATTTCCTTTAGGAAGATCTATTCGGATAGATTCACCTTTATTCAGAACCTGTTGTTTTTGATGAAATACGCCTTTTGATGATGAATACGATACAAGTTCTTTGCCCACTTCCTCACGAAGTTTTGCGGTTTCATTAAATTCACCCATGCTAAACGTTCGAACCATAGTTTCTGCCGGATATTTTCGGTAATTAATGATGTTATAGAACGTATTTTTATCCATCGTAATTTTACAACTCTTGGCATAAGGAATAGGAAAATAAAGGTTTCCTGCACGAGTTGATTTATCGGCAAAAGGCGCTTTTACAAAATCCTGTCCTTTTACCAAGGCAAAGAAATTTGTATTGATTACAGGATCAGAGGAACCATCGAGATAAAATTTAATATTTGCACCAATGGTATCGTTCAATCCATAATAAAAACAAACCGCCCAGATTTTCGTGATCACTCCCGGCCCCTCATCTTCCATAATTACCCATTCAGTTTGCCCGTTAATTTCCTCAGTGCGGATAAAACCAATGCCATCGCTATCGGCAAACCAACCAGGCTTTTCAGGCGATATTGATTCGCGGTTATAACTACTGGACTGTAAACATCGGTAATTCAACTCCGGGAAATAGGTTATTTGTTCCCGGTCGACCATTTCGTTCAGAAGGTAAGTAAGGTTGATCTCTTGTTTGTCACCTTTTTTTGCACATCCGGAGATAATTAAAAAAACAAGAAAAAAAGCGTATATAAATATCTTATTCATAATAACAAGTTGCTAGAAAATTGAAAGTGATTTTTATTTTTTAGCCTTCCATACACGACTATCTAAATCTTTTAAACGGTGTTCCACAGGAGCCAAACCAGGCAGGTTGTTCTCTGGTTTATCTAAATAGAAATAGGCTGTTGCACATACATCATCGCTACGAAAAAAGTGTACGCCAACATAATTTGGAAAGTCTTCATCGTAAATATTACGGTTACTGTGTTCTCCAAGCAAACGCCCCTGATATGTTGGGACGCTGTCCTTACCTTGATACCAGACCGGTTCCAAATCGATGCCTTTTGCCCTTCTTGCTTTTGCTTCGGTCACATTGGTATTTCCCAGCTGCTGGATAGTTACCCTGCAATCATTATGAAAAAATACAGGATCGGATGTATGGTACCGGTAAAAAGCATAAATATCAAATTCTTTATTTGAAACAAGGGAACCAAAATAACGTCCACGGAATTCACCCTGTCCCCATCCGGTACCGATATAATCTTCAGTTCCTGTTCCCACAAGGGTTGGATATTGGTTATCACCATCGAGATAAACCTTAATTTCTCCTTCGCCAAACCATGTGCCACGCGAAAGCGAATCACCAATCACACCTACATTAGTTCCCAAGTAGCGGCCTTTCCCTTCTATTTTCGGTAAAATTTCAAAATCGATTCCTTTTTTTGTATTCAGGTCTCGCTGCCAGTATGCATGAAAATACAGGGCATCATCCGGCAATTTGCTCACTTCGGTATAATTTATATCATACCACAACCACAATTCTGTAGCCGATTCGTTGGTAACAGTAATAAGTGCCGATTCACGGAAAGGCATTGGAATGGTAAAATTAAACGAGCGCGCCTCAGGACTCTGAAAAAACTCATTATCGTAACGGGCAATTAATCCATGTGCTATACCAAAGAAGTCACCAATTGGAGCCGAAACTGCCGGTTTTATTGCTCCATCCCAGTACATGTCGATACGCACTGCACGGCGCTGTATCATGTTTTTTCCAAGGGTTCCGCTTAGCCACATACGATTTACAATTCCGGCTCCATTCACATTAAAAATAGTTTTTGTTTCTCCAGGAGAGATTACATAAAACGCATTTCCCTTGGCTCCTTTGTTAGTCATTCCTCCTTGCCCCGGCTCTCCGGTTGGGTTTTCGGGGCTGACCCAACGGGTTTTTACATCTTCGGGAACAGCAAGATATAACGGTTTTAAATTCGTTTGTAGTTCTTTATGTCTTATTGAACATGCTCCCATAGAAATAAGGATGAGCAGGTAAAGGATATTCGACAATTTAATCATGTCTATATATTTTAGTTATTATTGATTTTATTGATAATATTCGGGAAATAAAGATTTATATTTTTCAAATATGTATTTAACCATATCAAGTTCATCCCCTTGCGGCTCAGACGATATGTCTTTAGGATTTTTTATCCATTCCTTTTCCCAATCATCCAACTGGGCATAAAAATCATTGGCCCGAAGTGTTTCTCTTCCATATACCAATGGTAAACCTTCTTCCAGGTATTCTGTATCGTTCTCAAGATGCTTATTAAGCATCGCATAAAACTTTTCCCAACGTGGATAATAATATCCAGAAATCAGTCCACTCCACTCGCGCCACGAATAATCAAATATTTTATCGGCTCCCCATTGTGTAACTAGAAGTGAAGCATTGAATTCGTACAAACTTTTTTCTTCATCAGTAACTCCCCAATTACGGGCATCATTTACCCATTTCCCAAAGCTAAACTCTCTGCGGGTTTTTAATACCCTGTCAACATCAAGCAACATATTAAGGAACCTTTGGGAATGAAGTTCAAAGGCTTTAATATTTTTATTTCTGAATGCCTCTGCTGCTTTTTTATGTATCTCCTGTCCGAGGTTAGTTAACACCTGGCGTTGCAAATCAACAATATCATAACGATAGCCTTCTGAACCTTGAAGTTTTGTGGCATCATTAAGTAACAATTGAAAAGCCTGTATCACATTTTGAGGATCATATGGAATATTAAAGCCTTCATTGGGACCTGATTTTTTAACATTAACAGCAGGACGGGCACAAATAATAGAGCTATTCTCTACACCGTTGGTTCCTTTAGTGTAAGGACCTTCAAGTAATAATTGCCAGGCTTTTTGTGCCGATTGCGATTCTTCCCCATAACGACGTGTGGCATAATTATTCAGCCAGTCGGTAACTTCCACTCCTGAAGGATGAAAGGCCATTTCAAAAGCCAGATCGTAATAAACAGGATTTTGTTTGATCGATTCCATAAACACCCCACTTCCTGTCGCATTGGGGGCTTGCTTTTTTACCTGTTGGTACTGGTTAGATGCCAGCAGATGCATATCGCCGTGCATATTAATACGACCTCCAAAGTTGTGAAGGTTACCAACTACAAAATCGTACCCCCAGTAATTCTTGATTGTTTCCCATTTCCATCCTCCCAGATCCAATACCAGCAGTTTTCCTTTTGGAACCACGGTTGCAATATCTTCACGAATAGACCAGGCCTGCATGGCCCATAAGGCATCAGAATCAAATTCAGTCATTAAATTGTAAATAGCATGGCCTACAGCATTCAGGTATTCTTTTGTTTCTTTAGGTGGATGCCCTTCATGAAAAGGGTCTGCCGCATAAGTGCCATGCGCCCCAAATAGTTTTCTTTGTTCTTCCAGAAAAGTTGTTCCAATTTTTTTGAACAGAGGATCCAACGGATCAAGTTGTGCAGTACCGTCAAATCCGCACCATTCGTGTTCCTGCAGAATAGCAGCTTCAGGAAATTTTTGCATTAATTCTCGGGGAACATAACCTGTAAATCCCTGCTGTATTGGTTTCATCCCCAGTTCTAACTGCCGGTTAATGATTTTTTGCCCCAATTCTATATGTGTATCAATCCAGTGTTTTGGAAGCGGACCTCCATGACTTTGAATGTTGGTCATCCATTGCCATGCAAAATAAGCTGGTCCAACAAGGAATGAACGGGCTTCTTCATCGGTAAAGCCAAATTTTAGTAAGGTATTGTACCATACACCTTCGAGACCAATTACCGACAAGGGCATATTGATCCCGTTCATGGCCATGAAATCAATTTCGCGTTGCCAGCGTTCCCAATCCCACCACGATGCAGTATAATTGAGCGTGCAATAGTTAAAATAAACCCGGTATTTTGCATCAATAATCTTTCTTATCTTCTCTTTAGGCATGGGTAATTTGGCAGGCAAGTTAAGCTGGTCGCCACACCACGACAAATGTGCATTACAGGTGTATTTCAAATACCAGTTTAAAGCAGATGCAAGAGATACAGGGCTATTGCCTCTTAAACATATCTTATTGTCTTTCAGATCTATTTCAAATATATCTTTCTCTTCTTCGATAATTTCTAAACTGAATTGATCAGAGTATCCGGGGATTATTCTTTCAATCAACTCGTTTGCTGCATTCAGTTCGTTGTCACTATATACCTGCTTTTTCTGGCTCGACCAACAATTTATTGCTAACGCCAACAAAAACACAATGGAAATCAATTTCATAAAAATGTTATTTTCTAGTTATATGATTAAAACTTCTTATTTTAAAAGATGCTTTAAGGCTGATGGAGTACTTCCAAGCGAATACGTTCCGGAGAAACATGCTAATGAAGACATAAATAGTTAAATGTACATTGACGATATTTCAACTTAATGTCCATCTGGACATTAAGTTGAAATTAAGCGAAACAACTTTTATACTTCTCTGTAAAACCTAGTAGGCATCTACCAGTGATTTTATTTCTATTTTAGAATCATCAAAATCCTTACTTTCCACCACAATGGTTGCGGGGACATTTGGTAATAAATCGAAGTAATTGTCTGAAAGCTTCAGCGAAGCCCCTTCAACGGTTATGAACAGATCTTTTACCAACGTTGCCGCACGCAACGTCAT
>NZ_BAABCY010000048.1:0-5707 GCF_039539345.1 Snuella lapsa
CCATAGTTGTGCCACTGGCCCTGCTGCTCCAGCATACCCGTGGCGCGCATCCGCTGGTACTCCCGCTTGACGTGCGACGCACTGATGACGTTACCGTAACCGTCTAGGCGGCGCGAGTTGATCGCGTACCACTGCTCGAACTGCTTCGAGCGGTCCCCCTTGTAGTGAGAATGCCGCGACCAATACGAATCGAACGCCTCCCGCGCATCCTCTATCTTGACCCCGGGAGACTCCATCATCTCCAACCATATAGGATAGCCTGGGTCGTCTGGCATGGGTAATTCCTTATTTTTTAAAGGAAAAAAGAGGATTCCTGTTAATGAAGCTATCAGTAAAAGCCGAATGGCTTTCCTATACTTCCTAATACTGGCATTGGACAAATAAGTTTTCATCATAGTTTTAAGTTAGTTAGTTAATTATTAATAAATTCAATTCTATATTATTAATCCCTCTTAAAAAATGTCTTTCATCTTATCTTTTTACAACTTTAATTGTTCCAACCGCGGCACCTTCGGACATCACTTTAGCCAAATAAACCCCAGATTTGACTGTACCCATATCCAAAGAAAAGTGGCCTCCATGATTATTGAATGTTTGGAATTTAACCAAACTACCATACAAGTTATACAGTCTAACTTCCATTGTAGCGGCCGACGCCACGTTAATATTTAAGGCATGATCTACCACGGTAGGATAGGCCTTTATATCCTGTTTTAATTTGGTGGTCGCTGTTGATAAGGTAGCCCTATTCTTTACCAATACGACCTCTGCCTCCGAAATGGCTCTATTGTAAATTCGTACATCATCGATCAAACCATGAAAAGTATGAGAGCCATAAATTGCCGATCCTATCTTAAGAAAATTAGTTAGAACATCGGTATCAATAGAAACAATATCGGACTGAAATGATCCAGAACCATCCACTGTGTTTGTACTTAAAACCCCATCAATGTAAATCTTACATTGTGATAATTTAGCACCATCCAACGGGTCATAGGTAACTACTATATGATGCCAAACATCGTCATTCAAACTTATATCGGCAGTTATTAATGAGCTACTGCCTGCTTCTAACCTTGGCACACCTGCGTCTATCATAACATTAAACATTTTACCTCCGTTATCCTTACCATATGAAACGATAGTTTCTCTACCTGTTCCAGTGGTTTTGAACCAAGCTGTAACAGAACGTGCTCCATCACCACCAATACCAGGATACCCTGTAATTAAATGGTTGGAATAAATACCCGATGTAACTAATGCACTAGATACATTTAAATCTGAATCGGTGCCATAGGTTGGTAAAAAGGTTTCTGTGGCAATTAAATCACGCCCATATGAAGATCCATCATTGGTATTACCGTCAAAATTGTACTGTGCCTGTAAGCTTCCAGAACCAGAACCCGCAGCCACAACTATATAATCTGCTTTAGTCTCGCTATCGGATCCACCAGTATTGCTTACTGTTAAAGTAACCGTATAGGTACCTGGTGTTGGATATGAAACCTGAGGGTTCTGGGCACTTATATCTCCCAAAGCATCAGAAGCTCCAAAATCCCATGTATAGGACGTAGGAGTATTGGTCGACAAATTGGTAAACGAAATAATCTCGTCTTGTGAAGGCGTAGCATTACTTACACTAAAATTGGCAACCGGTGGTGGACTTGCACTAAGTCCTGATACGGTTAATACTTCACCCGCTGTCAGTTCAGAGTCGTATATACGAAGATCATCTAAGGCTCCATTACCAAAAAAATGTGTGGTAGAATAAATAGCCTGGCCAATTCGCACAGGATTATCTACAGCTGTATTAATCAGCCTTGTACCATTAAAATTAGTCGCGATCGGAACCTCAGTACCATCTATGTACAATTTACATTCATTTAACATGGTTGCCGTTGGTGAACCTGCAAAAGTAACGGCGATATGATGCCAATCACCGTCATTTAAGAGACCTGTTTCCGACATAATGTTTGAATTACCTCCCTCAACCCTAATTGCACCATCCAATATCATGACATTGAACATTAATTCACTTGTATTTGTACCCCATGAAACAATACTGTGGCGTTGGCTGGTGGAAATACTCGTCGTTCTTGCCCAAACTGCAACTGTTCTTGCCGCACTAGCGCTTATCCCGTTATAATCGGATAATAAAAAGTCTCCGCTTGCTCCAGGAAAATCGATAGCGCTATTAGCATTCCCATCTTTATCATTTACATAATTGGGACTAAACAAACCTTGAGTGGTTAAGGTATATTCATTCGTTGAGGCATCTGTTAAATTACCATCAAAATTGAAATGAAATACCGGTGTTTGTGCTAATAATAGACCGCTAAAAATAGAGAGAAATATAAATAGCTTTGTTTTCATAAATAGTTAGTTAATTGATTTTTATCATTTTAGTTTACATTAAATTCAAATATTTCGGAAGTTGAACTATTCCCTTGTTGATCTTTCGTCACTACATACCAATAGTACGTTGTAGTTGGTACAATTGATACATTGTTTAAGGTTGTAACAGTTACTCCAGAGCTTAGAAGCAATGGTGTTTGGGTGGTTCCAAAATACACATCGTAAGATGCTATATCGTTATCCACATCACTTCCAGACCACTCTAAAGTTACTGTAATTGAAGAAGGTATACTGCTATTATCTGCAGGAGCTACAGCCGTCGCGGGGAACGGTGCATAGTTAACTATCCCGACACCGGCATTATAAAACTTCCAGGTAGCACTTGTTGCAGTACCTCCATCATTGAATTTAGATATAGATGTTATAAACCAAGAGTAAGGCACTCCTCTTAATAAATCAACGCTATACTCATTAGTGCTCGTTGTATAGGTTAAAACTTCCTCCGAAATCAAATTTTTTACTGTTAATTCGTAAGAGCCTGTATTAGCACTTGTATTCCACTTAAATAAAATCGTGCTATGTGTTTCGGTTATGTTAGTGCCTTCGGTACATTCCGAATTTTGTTCTGGAAAAACCAAACTGGTTGGTTCGGGATTTTTCTTAGGCTGCGCTTTAGGTTCGGGATCACTGTCCCCTCCACTACAGCTTATACCAAATACCGATAAAAATAAACCGATGTACAATATGGACTTTCTCATTGCTTTATCATTTTATGGTTCGTTATTATTCCTTTGTCCTCAACAGTAATGACATATAATCCTTTGGAAAGATGTCCTACTTCTAAAGTTAATTTTCCTTTGGATCCGTTATGTTTATTATTATACACTTGTTTACCTGATGATGAATAGATAGCTATGTTCACAACATCTGACTTTCTGTCCATCTCTCCAAGTAACACTGTTACCTCGTTATGGACTGGATTAGGATAGAACCGATCTATTTGATTGAGTATAACGGTTTCTTTATATACCCCTTGGCATGCCTTATCTGTACTTACTATAAGTTTGTTCACCACATTGGGTACCAGATTTACAGTAAGTTGTTGTTTCGAGGTAACAAACGATTTTCCATTCAGGCTAATATTATAGGATGTAGCACCCGATAAACTTAAGTCTATAGCATTTTTGGTATTACTTACTTTAGAGTAAACCGAAAGATTATCAGGTTCTGAAATCACAACAGAAAAGCACTGTTCGTAATAGGGCGCATTTTCAATAGTCAAGCATATGGTATAATTACCCGCTGAAAGTCCCTCAATATTTAAAGGAGTGCCAACACTAAACTGTCTTGTCTGATTAATCGAATTACCCATTATTACTGCTGTATATGGGTAATCTGCTTTAGGTACAATCTGTATTTTTCCATTATTGTTATCTCTACAGGTTTCATCAATTATGGCAACCGCGTAATTATCGCTTGATAAAATTGGGACAACTGGTTTTTTAACTGTTATGTATCCAGTTACTTCTTTAGTATCGGATCCTTGCATATTACTTACAGTTAAGGACACCGCATACACGCCTTCTGTGTTGTAGCTCACTACTAGGTTTTGTTCACTGCTCATATCGGGGGTTCCTCCACTAAACATCCATTCCCAGGATGTTGGAACGTCGGTTGATGTATCGGTAAAATAGACTTGTTCTCCTTCCCAAACCTCTGTTTTGTCGGAAATGAAATTGGCAGTTGGTGCAGGTGGATTAACAACGGTTACATATGCCGTAACTGTTTTGGTATCGGTTCCCAAATCATTGGTAACGGTCAAGGCTACTTCATATGTCCCCGGTGAATCATAAATCACTGTGGGGTTCTGTTCTGTACTTGTTGCAGGGTCTCCTCCTTCAAATGTCCATAACCAAGTTGTAGGAACACCAGAGGACGTATCGCTAAACACAACCTCTTCACCAACATAAACAGTTGTATTATCCGAAGTAAAATTGGCTACAGGATGCATATTAAGAACCTCGTTCATAACCGATACTACTTCTTGGGACGTTAATGCTTTGGAATATATTCTAACGTCATCGAGTTCGCCCATCCAATAAAAATCACCATTATAATCTGCGTTACCTATTTGCAGACTAGAGACCGTATTGCTCGTGTTTATCTGGACCACCTCCGACCTATAGGAATCTCCTGTATCTGGTTGATTAGCATAATAAACCCCGTCAATATACATCTTAACATCCTTCAATTTATCGCCATCTGTAGGATTATATGTTACCGCTATATGGCGCCAAATATTGTTATCCAATCGATCTACCGTAGAATCATCATTCTGAACACTACAAGAACCTCCTTCTACTCTAATGTTCCCGTTATCCACCATAACATTAAACATCTGTCCTTCCGTATTTTCTCCCCATGACACAACCGTTTTTCTTGTTCCAACATTGGTTGTCTTTATCCATGCCGTAACCGTACGCTCCCCATTAGTGCCAATTCCTTTATAAGAGTTTGCTAAATACTGCCCATTGGCTCCTGGAGCCTGATAGGCACTTCTTGAATTCCCATCCTTGTCATTTACAAATACTGGGGTATAGAATCCCACAACGGCTAAATTTCTCTTATAGGAAGAATCATCGTTAATACCTCCCTGAAAATTATAATGCCCCTGTAGTGGTCCCGAACCCGTATTCTCAACCACTGCAATATAATTTACAACCTCCTTGAAATGAGAGCCAGTACTATTAGTGACTTCAAGACTTACTTTGTACGTGCCCAAGGTATTGTAAACGACCATTGGATTCTGCTCTGTACTAATACTGGGCGTGCCTCCCTCAAAAGTCCAATTCCAAGATGTTGGATTGTTTTGTGAAGCATCTGTGAACATAATGGAATTACCTTGAAAAACAGTCTGTGAGCTAATGGTAAAATCGGCAACCGGAGCAGGCAATTGTGTTACATTTATATAGTTTACTTCTGATTTGATTTCAGTACCCGAATCTGTTATATATGTTAATGTTACCGAATAAGACCCTTCTGCAGTATAAGTAACTTTCGGGTTGTTCTCGATACTTGTTTCAGGTATCCCACCCTCAAAAGTCCACATAAACGATCCAAGCCCAGCTCCAGTAGTCTCATTTGTAAACTGCACTTGACCTTCTGTAAAAATATCTGTTTTGTCGGCCGAAAAACCAACAGTGGGAGCTTGTATTGTTATATCATTAAGGGCTGATCTCCAAAAGCCCCTGCCATCGGTAGAGATCGTTAGGAAGCTCTCTTGGCGGGTGACCCCATAGTAGATCTCCATTCCAGATACACGTATGGCCGGAAGCCCGTTCGAATAGTCGAT
>NZ_BAABCY010000049.1:0-865 GCF_039539345.1 Snuella lapsa
GTGAGCGATAACACGGACTGTGACGATGGCGATGCGTCGGTACATGAACCGCAGCTGTACTATGTAGATGCGGACGGCGACGGTTATGGGTCTACGACCACTACGATGCTCTGCGAGTCCGTTGCTCCCAACGGTTATTCCGATAACAACACGGACTGTGACGATGGCGATGCGTCGGTACATGAGCCACAATTGTACTATGTAGATGCTGACGGCGACGGTTACGGGTCTACGGCCACGGCGATGCTCTGCGAGTCGGTTGCTCCCAGTGGTTATTCCGATAACAATACGGACTGTGACGACGGCGATATAAATGTACATCCTGGGGCGGAAGAGGTTTTGGATAATGACAAGGATGATGATTGCAATGGGTTTATTGACGATGGTGCTTTAGGAGAGGAAGCCTTGGAGTTGGATGTAATAAAGGTGCTACCGAACCCATTTAATACAAACCTTATAATTGAATTGCCTACTCGTTATAACAGTCAAAACTTTGAGATATTTCTATTTGATTTAAATGGACGGCTTATTATCGAACACAATTTAATCAGTGTTAATGGTATTATTACAGTGAACCACTTAGAAACGTTACAGCAAGGTATGTATCTGCTTAAAGTTTCTACAGCACTCGATAATCGAAAACTTATAAAGCGTGTAGTGAAATTTTAGGTTTGTTTGAAAAAAGAGATGCTTCGTTGCTTAATGAGAGGAGAGTGCAATGAGATTGTTATCTCCGTGAAATAGAAGATTTATATGTATGTTTAAAGGGGAGCGATAGTGCTCCCTAGGTAGTAATTTATTGGTTTCAAATTAGGGTCTAAAACCCTGCAATTTCATTGCAGCACTTTAGTTATATTAAAAATTA